>NZ_JBJLRI010000041.1:0-38028 GCF_050871405.1 Kineococcus esterisolvens | reverse complement strand
GGCCGCCCCGCCCGCCGCCCCCCCCCCCCGGCCCCCCCCCCCCCCCCCCCCCCCGCCCCCGCCCCCCCCCCCCCCCCCCCCCCGCGGCGGTGGTCCCCGCGACCACCGCCGCGGCGGCGCCGGCGGCCACCGCCGCCGGGGTGGAGGCGTCCACTCCGGACAGGCGCCCCACGCACACCCACACCAGTCCCCACGTCAGCGCCGCCCCGAACGCCAGGCGTCCGCTCGTGCGCACCGCGGTGAGCCCCCCCCACGGTCGCGGTGAGGGCGAGCACGGTCACCGCCCACGCAGGCTCCGCGCCGGTCGGCCGGGTCTGCCCCAGCCACGCCGCCGTGTTGGCGACCGCCGCGATGCCGACCCAGCCGAGGTACAGGCCCACGGTGCCGTCGACGACCACCGCCTCGACCCGGCTGTGCGGGCCGGTCGCGACCAGGCGCCCGAAGGCGACGACGAGCACCGCGAGCAGTGCGGCGATGACCAGGACCGAGGTGCCGACCCACCCCGCCTGCACGGTCGCGATCCACACCGGGTTCAGCACCAGCGAGGCCGCCACCCACCAGCCGGTCGCGCGCTGGCGCGCGTCGCGGGTGTGCGCGGGCAGCAGCTGCCACACCGCCAGGGCCACCAGGCCGGCGTAGACGACGCTCCAGATCGCGAACGCCGGGCCCGCGGGCGCCACGAGCGTCGCGTCGGCCGACAGGGCGCCGCCCGCCGCCTCGGCGATCGGGGTGCCTCCGAAGGCGCCGGAGCCGACGGCCGAACCGGCCACGGCGACCAGCGCCCCCGCGGCGACGACGCCCCGGCGCAGCCCGTCTCGAGAGGGGCTGCGGCCGGCGGACCGGGGCAGGGCCGGTGCGGTGCTCACGACGCGATCGTCCGCGGAGCCCGAGCGGTCCGCACTTCGGGGAGCACCCGGGAGGAGCGCCGGTCCGGCCGCCTCAGGGCTCCAGCTCGACGAGCACCGCGGCGTGGTCGGAGGCCCACACCCCGTCCACCGGCTCGGTGGCCACGAGTCGCGCTGCGCGCACCGCACCCTCCCCGGTGAACGGGGTCAGGCCCACCAGCACGTGGTCGATGCGGGCGCTGGGCTGGTGCACGCGCGCCACCCAGGGGTTGCGCCGGTCCCACGTCAGCCCGGGGTCACCCGGGTCGGCGAAGCGCCAGGAGTCGACCAGCACGAAGCCGTCCACGGGGCCGGCGGTCTCGTACCCGCACGCGAGGCGCAGCTCGTCGGAGGTCGCCAGCGCGTTGAAGTCACCGGTGAGCACCGGCGGGTAGCGCTCGCCGCGCCGCCGGCTGGCCGCGACGAACGGCACCAGCTCGCGCACCTGCGCCACCCGCACCGCGGACTCGGCGGGGGAGGAGTTCAGGTGCGTGGTGGTGAAGGGCAGCGGCCGCCGGGGGGTGTCCACGACGACCTGCAGGGCGGTGCGGCCCTCGTCCTCGTGGCCTCCCGCGGGCAGTTCCAGGACGCGCTGCTCCAGCAGCGGGTACCTGCTGAGCACGGCGTTGCCGAAACCCACCTCGCCGGCCGCCGGGTCGTGCGCGGTCAGGCGCCGCTGCCAGCGCTCGGGCCGCGGTGACGGCGAGAAGGCGGCCACCATGCCGAGGCGCTCGGCGAGCCAGTGCGCGAGGTTCTCCCCGCCGTCACCGTGGGTGGCCCACACCTCCTGCAGCCCCACGACGTCGGGCCGGTGCTCGGCGAGGACGGCCAGGATCGCCTCGCGCCGCGCCCGCCAGTCGCCGAAGCGCCACCAGACGTTCCAGGTCATGATCCGCAGCGGTCGGTCGTCCGTCGCGGGTCTTCCGGGTGTGCTCATCTCACCGCTCAGTCTGGCAGCCGCCGCACCGGCGGCGGGTGCGGGTCCGCCGCCGTTCAGGCGCCGGTGGCGCTCGAGCCGGCGGTGGCGGCGGGCAGGGGCAGCCCGTCCTCGCCGACCTCGGGCAGTCCGGGCAGGTTCGTGGTGGTCCCGCCCCAGTTCCGGGCCGCGCGGGCCGCGCGGACCACGCCGGCCGCGGCGAGGAGCCGGTCGTCGCGCGAGGCGGCGGCCAGGTCGGCGTGGACGGCGGCGAGGCGCTCCTCCACCGCGACGGCCAGCAGCACCGCGGCCTCGGGCGTGGGTGCCGCGGCGTCGTAGGCGGCTTCGGCGCCGACCGGTTGCGCCCCCCGTGCGCGCAGCGTGGCCGCGAGCGCGTCGCGCGCCTCGCGGTGCGCGGCCGCGGCGGCCAGCGCCGCGTCCCTCCCCGCGCCGCCCAGGCGGCCGGCGACGAGGCCGTAGGCCCAGACGGCCGCGTGCTCGCCGGCCAGGACCGACTGCAGGGCCGCCACCGCGCCGGTGCCCGGGGGCGTGCTGGGCGCGGTCGCCGCCGGGGCCGGGGTTGCCGACGGGGAGGGTTCGGGGGTGGGGACGTCGGGGGGCTCCGTGCCCGTGCCGGCGGCCGCGGCCTCGTGCAGCAGGACGCGCGAGGCGGCCACCGAGCACAGCAACCGGGCCATGCCACCGCTGACCGCGGGGACGGCCGCGAGGGCGCGGCCGGCCGCGGCGGCGAGTTCCTGCACCAGCGCTGCGGGCTCGTCGGCTGCGGGCGTGCTCGCCGGGACCGCGGTGTCCCCGCCGAGGGCGCGCACGTGGGCGGTGCACGCGTCGACCACCGCGGCGACCGCCTGCTGGGTGGGGACCGGTGCCCGCGGGCTCACCGGTTCCGGCGGGCTCAGCGGCAGCGCCAGCGCCAGGAGCCGGCGCGCGTCGGCGAGGGCCTCCTCCCGCGCCTCGTCGTCGGGTCCGCGCTGCGCGGCGGGAGTGGTCTCGGGCCCGCTCACCCAGCGGACGCCGCAGCCGGCCGCCGCGGGGGTGACCACCAGCGCCGTGAACGCCGTCAGGACCGTGCGGCGGCCGGGCTTGCGGCGCCCTGCGGCCGGACGGCGCGCGGCGGGGCTCGGGGAGGTGGGCACCCCCGGATCGTGCCACGCGCGTGGTCGGGGTGCGGGGGCGCGCCGGGATACCCTGGGCAGTCGTCGTGCCGAGCGGCGGGCCGGCCCCCGGGGTCCGCCCGCCGCTCGCGCGCGCAGAGCTCGAGAGCAGGGGAGGGGCGGTCGTGCCGTCGCTGGACGAGGCCGTGGCCGGGGTGCTGGAGGCCGTCTTCGCGGACGGGAGCCGCTCGGCCGGACTGGCGCTGGAGGAGGTGTCGGTCTCCACCGCCGGCCGCCGGCGCGTGGTGCGCGTGGTGGTGGACCTGGCCGGCGAGGAGCCGGGCGAGGTGGACCTGGAAGCCGTGGCCGTGGTGTCGGCGGCCGTGTCGGAGACGCTGGACTCCTCCGACGTCCTCGGTGCCGCGCCCTACACCCTGGAGGTCACCTCCCCGGGGGTCGACCGCCCGCTGACCGCGCCTCGGCACTGGGCGCGTGCCCGGGGTCGCCTGGTGCGCGCGGTGCTGGCCGGTGGCGGTGAGCTGCTGGGGCGCGTGGAGTCCGTGGACGCGGACGGCGTGCTGCTGCGGCTGGAGCCCCAGCCGGTCAAGGGGCGTCCGCCGCGCGCGAAGGACGTGGGGGTGCCGCGTCAGGTGCTGTTCGCCGAGCTGTTGCGCGGCGAGGTGCAGGTGGAGTTCCGCCGCGCCGGCGCGAGCCCGGACGACGAACCGGGCGAGCTGGACGACGAGCAGGGCGAGCTGGACGACGAGCAGGGCGAGCTGGACGACGAGCAGGGCGAGCTGGACGACGAGCAGGGCGAGCTGGACGACGAGCAGGGCGACGCGGGACGCGAGGACGAGCAGTGAACATCGACATGTCGGCGCTGCGGCTGCTGGAGCGGGAGCGGGAGATCCCGTTCGAGGCGCTGGTGCGCGCCATCGAGCAGGCGCTGCTCATCGCCTACCACCACACCGAGGGGGCGCAGCAGCACGCCCGCGTGGAGCTGGACCGCAGCAGCGGCGAGGTGCGGGTGCTGGCGGCCGAGCGCGACGCCGAGGGGGGCGTGGTGCGCGAGTACGACGACACGCCCGCGGGCTTCGGGCGCATCGCCGCCACGACGGCGCGCCAGGTCATCCTGCAGCGGCTGCGCGACGCCGCCGACGACCAGGTCCTGGGGGAGTACGCCGGCACCGAGGGCGACATCGTCTCCGGTGTCGTGCAGCAGGGCCGGGACCCGCGGGTGGTCCAGGTCGACCTGGGTGCCCTGGAGGGCGTCCTCCCGCCCGCGGAGCAGGTGCCGGGTGAGGAGTACCGCCACGGCACCCGCCTGCGCTGCTACGTGGTGAGCGTGAAGAAGGGGCCCAAGGGCCCGCAGGTGGTCCTCTCGCGGTCGCACCCGAACCTGGTCCGCCGGCTCTTCGCGCTGGAGGTCCCGGAGATCGCCGACGGGACGGTCCAGATCACCGCGCTGTCCCGCGAGGCGGGGCACCGCACCAAGATGGCCGTGCGGGCGACCCGTCCCGGTGTCAACGCCAAGGGTGCGTGCATCGGCCCGGTGGGTCAGCGCGTGCGGGCCGTGATGGCGGAGCTGCACGGCGAGAAGATCGACATCGTGGACCACAGCGACGACCCGGCCCGGTTCGTGGCCAGCGCCCTGTCGCCGGCGCGGGTCTCCTCCGTGGAGGTCGTCGACGCGGAGGCTCGCTCGGCCCGCGTCGTGGTTCCCGACTACCAGCTGTCCCTCGCCATCGGCAAGGAGGGCCAGAACGCGCGGCTGGCCGCGAAGCTCACGGGCTGGCGCATCGACATCCGGCCCGACACCGAGCCCTCGCAGGAGCCGGCCGCTCCGCGCTGACGCCGGAGCGGGTCCGGGTCCCCGCGACCCGCCCGAGCGCGGGTCGGCGCTACACTGTTCCCATCGTTACACTCGCTGAGGCCGGTCGCCCCGACCGGCGACCCACCACCCCCGCCGTCCGTCCCGCCTCGAAGAGCGCGGTCGCGGAACACGCGCGGACGTGCGTTGGTTGCCGTGGTAAGGGCTCCCGGTCGGCCCTGCTGAGGGTCGTCGCGGCGGTCGACGAGGACCTGGTCCTCGTGGACGAGCGACGGCGGCTTCCCGGCAGGGGCGCGTGGCTGCACCACAGCACCGCGTGCCTGGACCAGGCGGAGAAGCGCCGGGCCTTCGCCCGTGCGCTGCGACGCACCGGTCCCCTCGACACCTCCGGCGTGCGGTCCTTCTTGGGCTCGTCCGCCGGGGTGGTCGTTCCCACCACCACCGATGAGAGCGGGTCGAACAGCTGATGAGCACCCGATGAGCTCGTGCAGATGAACCCCGACGACTGACGACGGTCCGCGCCCGGTAGTGGTGGCCCGGACCGAGACAGGAGAGATGTGGCAAAGGTCCGGGTCTACGAACTCGCCAAGGAGTTCGGAGTCGAGAGCAAGGTCGTACTGGCCACGCTGAAGGAGATGGGCGAGTTCGTCCGGTCGGCGAGCTCGACCGTCGAGCCGCCGGTCATCCGACGGCTGAAGGACAAGTTCCCCGCGGACGGCGCCTCCGGTGGCGCGCGTCCCACCCCCGCCGCGAAGCCGGGTCCCCGCCTGCCGCAGGGTGCCCGTCCGGGCCCCGCGCGTCCGGCTGCTCCCGCGCCCGCCGCTCCGCCGGCACCGGCTGCGCCGTCCGCGCCCGCCGCTCCGGCGGCCGGGGGCCAGGCGCCGGCCGCGCCCCAGCCCGGCCCGGCGCCCGTGCGCCCGGCTCCGGCTGCGTCGGCTTCCCCCGCCTTCCAGGCGCCCGCGCCGACCGAGCCCACCGCGCCGCAGCAGCGGCCGGCAGCACCCGGTCCGGCGCGCCCGGTGCCCGGCGGTCCCCGTCCGTCCACCCCGCCCGCTGCGGGTGGTCCCGGCGCCCCGGCCGGCCCCGGCGCCCGCCCGGGCGCACGGCCCGGTGGGCCTGCGGCCCCCGGTGCCCGTCCCGGCGCCCCCGCCGGTCCCGGCGCCCGTCGCCCCGGTCCGCCGGAGCGCGCTGAGCGCCCCGCTCCCGGTGGTGACCGTCCTCGCGGTGAGCGTCCCGACCGCGGTGAGCGTCCCGACCGCGGTGAGCGTCCCGCTCAGGGAGCGCGCCCCGGTGCGGGTGCCCCCGGCGGTGCCCGTCCGGGTGCGCCGCGTCCCGGCAACAACCCGTTCGCCAACAGCCAGGGCATGCCGCGCCCGCAGGGTGGTCCCCGTCCTGGCAACAACCCGTTCGCCAACAGCCAGGGCATGCCGCGCCCGCAGGGTGGTCCGCGTCCGGGTGCCGCCGGCCCGGGTGGCCCGCGTCCCGGTGCCGCCGGTCCCGGTGGCCCGCGTCCCGGTGGGCCCCGCCCGAACCCCGGCATGATGCCGGCGCGCCCGACGGTCGGTCGTCCGGGTGCTCCCGCCGGTCGTCCGGGGGCCCCCGGCCGTGGTGGTCCCGGTGGTGGTCGCGGTGGTTTCGGTGGCCGTCCCGGTGGTCCCGGTGGCGGTCCCGGCGGTGGCGGTGGCGGCTTCGCCGGCCGTCCCGGTGGTCCCGGCCGCGGTGGCCGTGGCGGCACGCAGGGCGCCTTCGGGCGCGCCGGTGGCCGGCCGGTCCGCGGGCGCAAGTCCAAGCGCGCCAAGCGCCAGGAGTACGAGGCGATGCAGGCTCCCTCGGTGGGGGGTGTGCAGGTCCCGCGCGGGGACGGCTCGACCGTCGTCCGCATCCGTCGCGGCGCCTCGCTGACGGACTTCGCCGACCGCATCGACGCGAACCCCGCGTCGCTGGTCACGGTGCTGTTCCACCTCGGTGAGATGGCCACCGCGACGCAGTCGCTGGACGAGGACACCTTCCAGACCCTGGGTGCCGAGCTCGGCTACGTCATCGAGATCGTGTCGCCGGAGGACGAGGAGCGCGAGCTGCTCGCGTCGTTCTCCATCGACCTCGACGCGGAGCTGGAGGCCGAGGGCGACGAGGAGCTCGAGGCGCGTCCTCCGGTCGTGACCGTCATGGGTCACGTCGACCACGGCAAGACCAAGCTCCTGGACGCCATCCGGTCCACCGACGTGGTGGCCAAGGAGGCCGGCGGCATCACCCAGACCATCGGTGCCTACCAGGTCTCCAAGGAGCACGAGGGCGTCGAGCGCGCCATCACCTTCATCGACACCCCGGGTCACGAGGCCTTCACGGCCATGCGTGCGCGCGGTGCGAAGGTGACCGACATCGCGATCCTCGTGGTCGCGGCGGACGACGGCGTGATGCCCCAGACCATCGAGGCGCTCAACCACGCCCAGGCGGCGGACGTGCCGATCGTGGTCGCGGTCAACAAGGTCGACAAGGAGGGCGCGAACCCGGCGAAGGTCCGGCAGCAGCTCACCGAGTACAACCTGGTGGCCGAGGAGTACGGCGGCGAGACGATGTTCGTCGACGTGTCCGCCAAGCAGGGTATGGGCCTGGACAGCCTCCTGGAGGCCGTCCTGCTCACCGCCGACGCGGCGCTGGACCTGCGGGCCAACCCCGACAAGGACGCGCGCGGCGTGGCCATCGAGGCGAGCCTGGACAAGGGCCGCGGTCCGGTCGCGACGGTGCTGGTGCAGTCCGGCACCCTGCGCGTCGGCGACGCGATCGTCGCGGGTACCGGGTACGGCCGCGTGCGAGCGATGCTCGACGAGCACGGCACGGCCTTGACGGAGGCGACCCCGTCGCGTCCGGTCCAGGTGCTCGGCCTGACGTCGGTTCCCGGTGCCGGGGACACCTTCCTGGTGGCTCCCGACGACCGCACCGCCCGGCAGATCGCGGAGAAGCGCGACGCCGCCGAGCGCAGCGCCATGCTGGCGAAGTCCCGCAAGCGCATCAGCCTGGAGGACTTCACCAAGGCGCTCGAGCAGGGCAAGGTCGAGACCCTCAACCTCATCCTCAAGGGTGACGGTGCGGGCTCGGTCGAGGCCCTGGAGGACGCCCTGCTGAAGATCGACGTGGGCGAAGAGGTGGAGCTGCGCGTCATCGACCGCGGCGTCGGTGCGATCACGAAGAACAACGTGAACCTCGCCGTGGCCTCGAACGCGATCATCCTCGGCTTCAGCGTCCGGCCCGAGAGCCAGACGCGGGAGTACGCAGAGCGCGAGGGCGTCGACATCCGGTACTACTCGGTCATCTACCAGGCGATCGAGGACGTGGAGAACGCCCTGCGGGGCATGCTCAAGCCGGAGTTCGAGGAGGTCCAGCTCGGGACCGCGGAGATCCGCGAGATCTTCCGCTCCTCCAAGTTCGGCAACATCGCCGGCACCCTGGTGCGCTCGGGGATCATCCGGCGCAACACCAAGGCGCGCGTGCTGCGCAACGGTGTGGTGCACGGGGACAACCTCACGATCGAGTCGCTGCGGCGGTTCAAGGACGACGCGACCGAGGTCCGCGAGGGCTTCGAGTGCGGTATCGGCCTGGGCTCGTACAACGACCTGCAGATCGGCGACGTCATCGAGACGTTCGAGATGCGCGAGAAGCCGCGCGGCTGACGCGGTGATCGACGGCCGGGGCGGGACCTCCCTCCCGCCCCGGCCGTTCCCGTCCGCGCCCGCGGGCGGGGGACCGAGCGCGCGGGGGAGGCCGCACCCCTCGACGTGTTCACAGGCACCCTGACGTTCGACCTCCTCCTCGGCGACGTCCACTCGCTCAAGGGCAAGCGCAGCGTGGTGCGGCCACTGGTCGCCGAGCTGCGCCGCTCCTTCGACGTGGCCGCCGCCGAGACCGGGTCCCTCGACCTGCACCGGCGCGCCGAGGTGGCCGTGGCGGTCGTCGCCCCCGACGCCGCCCGCTGCACCGACGTGCTGGACCGGTGCGAGCGGCTCGTGTCGGCGCACCCCGAGTTCCAGATCCTCTCCACCCGGCGGCAGTTCCTGTCGTCGGACGACTGAGCACCTCCAGGAGGGAAGTCCCGTGGCGGACCCCACTCGCGCCCGCAAGCTCGCCGACCGCATCAAGGTCGTCGTGGCAGAGGCGCTCGAGAAGCGCGTGAAGGACCCCCGTCTGGGGTTCGTCACCATCACCGACGCCCGGGTCACCAACGACCTGCAGCACGCGACGCTGTACTACACGGTGTTCGGCAGCGACGAGGAGCGCGCCGGCACGGCCGCCGCCCTCGAGAGCGCCAAGGGCGTGCTGCGCTCGGAGGTCGGCAAGCGCACCGGTGTGCGGCTGACCCCGACGCTGACCTTCGCCACCGACGAGGTGCCCGAGACGGCCACCCAGATCGAGGAGCTGCTGCGCGCAGCGGCCGAGCAGGACGCCCGCGTCGCGGCGCTGGCCGCGTCGGCGCAGCCGGCCGGCGAGGCCGACCCGTACAAGAAGCCCGTCGTGGACGACTTCGACGACGAGGACGACGAGGAGGACGAGGACGCGGACGAGGAGGACGACGACATCGACGACATCGACGACCTCGACGACCTCGACGACCTCGACGACCTCGACGGCGAGGAGCAGGACGACGACCGGGACCCGGGTGACGGGGCCCCCGGCACCGCCCGGCCCCTCGCCTGACGCCCGGCGTGGGAGACGGCGAGCGGGTGGGGACGGGAGCGGCCCGGACGCGCCCGGACGTGGGTGACGGCATCCTCGTCGTGGACAAGCCGGCCGGGTGGACCAGCCACGACGTGGTGGGCCGCTGCCGGCGCCTGCTCGGCACCCGCCGCGTCGGCCACGCCGGCACCCTGGACCCCGCGGCGACCGGTGTGCTCGTCCTGGGTGCCAACCGGGGCACGAAGTTCCTCACCCACCTCGTCGCCCACGACAAGGCGTACACGGCCACGGTGCGGCTCGGGCTGGCGACCACGACCGACGACGCGCAGGGCGAGCCGCTGGGCGAGCCCGCCGACGCGACCGCGCTGGGCGGGGACGCCGTCGGGGCGGCGGTGCGCGCGCTGACGGGGGCTATCCAGCAGGTGCCCAGCTCCGTGAGCGCCATCAAGGTCGACGGCAAGCGTTCCTACGCCCGGGTGCGCGGCGGGGAGACCGTGGACCTGCCGGCCCGCCCCGTGACCGTCTCCCGCTTCGAGGTGCTGGACCACCGCGTGGAGGCTCCCTTCGTGGACCTCGACGTGGAGGTCGAGGTCTCCAGCGGCACGTACGTGCGCGCGCTGGCCCGTGACCTCGGTGCCGCGCTGGGTGTCGGCGGCCACCTGACGGCGCTGCGCCGCACCCGTTCGGGCCCGTTCACGCTCGCCGAGGCGCGCACCCTGGCGGAGCTCGAGCAGCGCCCCGCCGTCACCGGGCTGGCCGAGGTGGCCCGGCGGTTGTTCCCCGTGCGCGACCTCGACGAGGCCGAGACGGGGAAGGTGGCGCACGGGGGGTTCACGGCGCCGTCCGGCCACGAGGGCCCGGTCGCCGCCTTCGCGCCCGGCGGCACGCTGGTGGCGCTGCTGGGCGACACCGCCCGCGGGGCGAAGCCCCTGCTCGTGCTGACGCCCGCCGGCTGACCCGGCGGGCTTCAGACCAGCGTGTAGCCGCCGTCGATGGCGATCGACTGGCCGGTGACGTACCGGGAGGCGTCGGAGGCCAGGAACGCGACCAGCCCGTCGAGGTCCTCGGGCTCGCCCATGCGCCCCAGCGGGGTGAGTTCCTCCCATCGCCGGCGCAGGTCGGGGTTGGCGTCGGTGAACTGCCGGGTCATGTCGGACAGGAAGTAGCCGGGGGAGACGGCGTTCACCCGGACTCCCGCACCGGCCCACTCCACGGCCAGCGACGCGGTGAGGTGCGTGACCCCCGCCTTGGACGCGTTGTACGCGGCCTGGCGCTGCGGCACGTTGACGATCGTGGCGGACATCGAGGCCACGTTGACGACCGCGCCGCGGCGGGCGGGCACGGCGCGACGGCCGAACGCCTGGCAGGCGAGGAACGTCCCCGTGAGGTTGACGTCGAGGACCCTTCGCCACTGCTCGACGGGCTGGTCCAGCGCGTCCGCCCAGACGGCGATGCCCGCGGCGTTGACCAGGACGCGCGGCGTGCCGAGCTCGGCCTCCACGCGCTGGAACGCCGCCTCGATCGAGTCCGGGTCGGTCACGTCGGTGACCGTCCCGAGCGCCGCGGCGCCCGTCTCGCCGTGCAGGCGCGTCCCCTCCTCCTCCACCGTCCTAAGCAGGTCGAGCAGCGCCACGGACATGCCCTGCCGGGCCAGCGCCGCGGCCATCGACCGCCCCAGCCCGCGGCCGCCGCCGGTGACGACGGCGACGCCGCCGGCCAGGTCGGGGTGGACCGCTTCGCGCGCCGGGC
This sequence comes from Kineococcus esterisolvens, assembly GCF_050871405.1. Classification (NCBI taxonomy): domain Bacteria; kingdom Bacillati; phylum Actinomycetota; class Actinomycetes; order Kineosporiales; family Kineosporiaceae; genus Kineococcus; species Kineococcus esterisolvens. Next base: position 26,868 of record NZ_JBJLRI010000041.1, on the reverse strand, counting down.
CGCTCACCGGGCCAGCCCCTCCTTCGCGAACCGCAGCGCGTCGCGGGCCAGGGCCCTGTTGTCGGTCCACAGGTTCCGCCAGATCGCGAGGGAGTTGGAGAGGGTGGGGTGCACGACCTCGGAGGAGAACGACTCGAAGGTCACGATGCCGTCGTACTCCACCTCGCGCAGGGCCGTGAAGAACTCCTCCCACGGGATCGTCCCGGTCCCCAGCGCCCCCCGGTGGGACTCGCCGATGTGCACGTACCCGAGCTTCCCCGCGGCGGCGGCGGCCCGGACGGCTCCGGAGAACGACCGCTCCTCGATGTTCATGTGGTACGTGTCGAGGTGGGCGACGACGTTGTCGCGACCGACGGCGGCGATGTAGTCGAGGGTCTGCTGCACGGTGTTGACGACGTTGGTCTCGTACCGGTTGCAGAACTCGATGCCCAGGGTGATGCCGGAGGCGGCGGCCTCGTCGGCCAGCCAGGCGATCGTCTCCTGCGAGTTCGCCATGCCCCGTTCGGTGACCGGGCCGTCGTACTTGCCGAGCTTGGAGTAGATCACCCCGCACAGGACGCTGCCACCGACGTCGCGCACGACCCGCAGGGCCTGGCCCAGGCGTTCGCGTCCGCGGGCCACGACCTCGGGGTCCTCGCTGGAGACGTCGGTCGACTCGTCCAGCCCCAGGGACCCGCTGGCCCGCAGGCCGTGCTCGGCGAGCAGGCGGGCGGTCGTGGCGGTGTCGAAACCGCTGGGGTCGATGAGGGCGAGCTCGATGAGGTCGTAACCGGCCTCGGCGGTCGAGGTGATCGCGGCCCGCGCCTCGGTCTCGCTCCAGCCTCCCGTCCACACGAGGGCGTGGACGCCGTGGGTGGTGCTCATGGTCTTCCTCCCGGGGGTCGGGACCGGCTGGGGGTCAGGGGCGCGTGCCGCCGCGTAGTGCGCGGCTGCGGTCGGCGATGTCGGAGCGGGCGAAGAAGCTGGCGACCGAGTCGGCGGGCAGCGGCCGCACCCCGCCGGCGGCAGCTGCGGCCAGCCGCACGAGGGCTGCCTTGACCGTCATCCGGGTGATGGCGTCGACGGCCTCGGCGGTGGGTGCGTTGACGACGATCCCGTGGTTCCCGAGCAGGACCAGGCGGGGCAGCTCCCCGTACCGGTCGGCGTGACGGGCGACCGCGGCCAGGTAGTCGCGGCCCAGGTCGATGCCCGGCTGGGCGTAGGGCACGAACAGTGGCCGGCCCAGCACGACGGCCTCGTCGGAGTAGGCGAAGGATTCCCAGGCACGGGCGGCGTGCCGGCCGGCCAGCAGGCCCGTGACGGCGGTGGGGTGGGTGTGGCCGACGAACTCCACGGCCTCGACGGCGCGTGCGGCGACGTGGACGGGGGTCTCGATCGACGCCCGCCGGCGCCGGCCGGCGTGCTCGCCGGCGTCGAGGGCCGCGCTGAGGTCCTCCTGCGTGGCGGCGGGGTCGCGCAGCAGGTCCAGCACCCGCCCGGTGTCGACGACCGCGAAGTCCTCCGCGGTGGCGCGCGCCATGCCGGAGCCGGACGTCTTCACGACCACGCGCCCGTCGTTCAGCAGTTGCGAGGTGTTGCCCTCCGCCAGGATGACCAGGTCGCGGTCCGGGTCGCCGAGGAGGCGGGTGAGGGACAGCAGTTCCGCGCTCACCAGGGAGGGGTCCCAGCGGGTGGCCGTGCTCGGGGTGCTCATCGCCTCTCCGTGGTGGCGAGTCGTCCGGTCGGGTCCACCCGCCGCGGCTCGCGGGCGGCGACGGCCCGGTCGAGCCGGTCGGCGGCCTCGGCCCAGGCGTCGGCGCCCGGGCCGCCGGCAGCGGTGTCCTCGGGTTCCAGCACGCGTCCCTCGATGCTGGCGGCGACGACGCGGCGCAGGTCGGTCAGGTCCCGCAGTTCGCCCAGGGCGATGAGCTGCACGCCGGCGTTGCCGAGCGCGGTGGCCTCGACGGCGCCGCAGCGCACGGGCAGCCCGGTGGCGGCGGCCGTGGCCCGGGCCAGCCCGAGGTGCTGCGAGCCCCCGCCGGTGACGTCGATCGCGGTGGGCGCGGCCCCCGTCGCCGCCGCGACCTCGTCCACGACGGCGCGGTAGGTCAGGGCCAGGGAGTCCACGATGCACCGGGCGACGGCGCCGGGCGTGGCCGGCACGGGCTCGCCGTGGGCGGCGCACCAGGCCCGGATCCGCCCGGGCACGTCGCCGGGAGCGACGAACTCCTCGGCGTCGGGGTCCACGAGGCTGCGCAGCGGTGGCTCGGCCGCGGCCAGCGAGGCCAGGGCCGGGTAATCGAGGACGAGGCCCTCGCGCGCCCACCACCGCCGGCACTCCTGCAGCAGCCACAGCCCCGCCACGTTGCGCAGCAGCAGGTCGCGGTCGCCGTGGCGGTCCCCGGCGCCGGCCTCGCGGCTGAGCGCGGGCGAACGCTGCGGACCCGTGCCCGGGGCGACCTCCGCCCCGATCAGCGACCAGGTGCCCGAGGAGCAGAACAGCGCCCCCGGTGCGGCGAGCGGCGTCGCGGCGACCGCGCTCGCGGTGTCGTGCGCGGCCGGGACGACGACCCGCGCGCCCCGGAGCCCGCCGCCGGCGAGGTCTCCGGTGAGGGGGCCGGAGTCGGTGCCCGCGTCCACGACCTCGGGCAGGATCCGTTCCGGCACGCCGAGGTCGGCGAGCAGGCCGGTGTCCCAGCGCCGTGCGCCCGTGTCGTAGGCACCGGTCGTCGACGCGAGGGTCCGCTCGGTCGCCCGCGTCCCGGACAGCCGGTGGTGGACGAGGTCGGGGAGCATGAGGAGCAGGTCGGCCCGGGTGAGGCGGTCGCCCTCCACGGCGTCGGCGTGCAGGCCGAACACCGTGTTGATGGCTTCCACGCGGGCCCCGCTCGCGGCGGTCAGCCGCTGCCGGCCGACCGTCCGCACCGCGGAGTCCAGGCCGCGCCGCTGCCGGGGGTCGCGGTAGCAGGTGGGCCGGTCCACCAGCGTGCCGTCGGCGCCCAGCAGCGCGTAGTCCACGCCCCAGCCGTCGACCCCCACCGAGGCGACGTCGGTGTGCGTGGCGAGTTCGCCCAGGGCCCGTTCGGTCCGCTCGAGGAGGTGGTGCACGTCCCAGCGCAGCGCACCGTCGCGGTGGGTGGGCGCGTGCGGGAACCGGTCGACGGTGCGCCAGTGGAGGCGACGGCCGTCGAAGGACACCGCCACCACCCGCCCGCTCTCGGCGCCGAGGTCGACCGCGGCCACGGTGCGGGCGCTCACGCGTTGCCGCCCGGGGGCGTCCCGGCGTGCGTACCTGTCACTGCGCACCACGTCCTCGTGACGGTTCCGCCCGCTGCGCCGCGAACGGAGTGAGTTCGGTGCTGTGAAACCTAGCGTCCTCGCACACCGGCGGCAAGGATCCCCGCGTTACCCTCGTCCCCGCCGCGGTGGTCGCCGTGGGGGAGGAGGCGCAGGTGTCGCTGGCGGGTACCCCCGATGCCGAGGCGCGGCGAGCGCGGCTGCGCGAAACCCTGCTGAGCCAGGGTGTCGTCCTCCTGGCCGACGCGGCGCGCCGGTTCGAGGTGCACCCCATGACGATCCGGCGGGACTTCGAGCACCTGGAGAACTCGGGTCTGGCCCGGCGGGTGCGAGGCGGCATCGTGAGCGCCGGCGGAGAGGGTTTCGCGCAGCGACGGAACCGGCGGGCCGCCGCGAAGCGGCGCATCGGCCGCAAGCTCCTCGAACTCGTCGAGCCCGGGTGCGCCCTGGGCCTTGACTCCTCGACGACCGTCCACGCGCTTGCCGAGGTCGTGACTGCGGGACAGGGGATCTCCGTGGTGACGACGGGACTGGAAGCCTTCGACACCCTGCGTGGGCGCGGGGGAGTCCGCTGTTACCTGACGGGTGGCGAGCACGAGGAGGAGAACTCCAGCCTGGTCGGCCCGCTCGCGGTGAACGCACTGCGGACGTTCCACCTGGACGTCTGCTTCCTGTCGGCGCTCGGCGTGCACCCCGTGACCGGGACCAGCGAGTCGACCCTGGAGCAGGCGAGTGTGAAGGAGGCCATGGCCTCGGCCTCGGCCCGGGTGGTGCTGGCGGTCGACTCCAGCAAGCTCGGTTCGCGCTCGAGGGTCCGCGCGCTCCCCCTGGAGCGGGCGGACGTCCTCGTCACCGAACTCGACCCCGCCGACGAACGGCTCGAGGAGTACCGCCACCGGGTCGGGGAACTGCGCTGAGGAGACGCCCGTGCACGAGCGTTGACGCGGTTCCTCCCCCCACTTAACATCCTTCACAGCGCCGACCCGCGCACCGCGAACGCCGACGGTCACCGACGACCCCGGGGCGCGCGATCGGGAACGCCCCGCCGGGTGCTCGTGCGGGCCGTCCTCCCACCACCTGAGGAGAGTCGATGAGCAACCTCCGATTCCTGGCGGCCGCAGCCGCCACGCTCGTGCTCACCGCCGGCGCCACCGGCTGCACGTCGCGCAACGACACGGCAACGGAGGGCGAGGCCGCCTCCGACGGGCCCGTGCGCATCGCGTTCGTGCCCAAGCTGCAGGGCTCCCCGTACTTCGAGGCCATGGACGCCGGTGCCCAGCGCGCCGAGGAGGAGCTCGGCGACATCGAGTGGCTCTACCAGGGCCCGACCACCGCCGACGCGGCGCAGCAGGCCGACGTCGTCCGCTCGTTCATCCAGCAGCAGGTCGACGTGCTCGTCGTGGCGCCCAACGACCCCGACTCCATGGCTCCCGTGCTGCAGGAGGCGCAGGCCGCCGGCATCGACGTGGCGACCTCCGACACCGACGCCCCGAACTCGGTGCGCGAGGTGTTCGTGAACCAGGCCACCGCCGACGGCATCGCCAAGCAGGTCATCGACTCCCTCGCCGCCGCCATGGGTGAGACGGGGGAGTTCGCCATCGTCTCGTGCGGGGAGACCGCGGAGAACCTGAACTCCTGGATCGCGGCGGAGAAGGAGTACGTCGCCGCGGAGTACCCGGGCATGACGCTCACGGAGGTCGGTTTCTCCGGTGAGGACCAGGCCGCGAACGCGCAGATGGCCACGGACTACATGAACGCCAACCCGAACCTCAAGGGCCTCATCGGGCAGTGCACCACCTCCGCCGTCGGCGTGGCGCAGGCCGTGCGCGACGCCGGGCGGATCGGGGAGGTCTTCACCGTGGGCGTCGGCACGCCGCAGTCGATGAAGCCGTACCTGGAGGACGGGTCTTCCTCCGCTTCGATCCTCTGGGACGTGGAGAACTTCGGCTACCTCACGGCCTGGGCCGGCCGGCAGCTCGCCCTCGGTGAGGGGTTCCAGGAGACGAACGAGGTCAGCGACGAGCTGGGCGCGGTCGAGTACGTCGAGGAGGAGAAGATGCTCGTCCTGGGACCCGCGCTGGAGATCACCCCCGACAACGTCGACGACTTCGACTACTGATCGGGGACCCGTCCGTGAGCTCCGCCCCCGCCGCCCCGCGGATCCGCGTCCGCGGGGCGGCCAAGCGCTTCGGTGCCGTCCACGCCCTGCGCGCCGCCGACCTCGACGTGCTCGCCGGCCGCGTCCACGCCCTCGTCGGGGAGAACGGTGCCGGCAAGTCGACCCTGGTGAAGATCCTCGCCGGCGCGGAGAGCGCCGACGCCGGCACCGTCGAGTTCGACGGTCGTGGCGTGCAGCTGTCCTCGACCTCCGAGGCGCTGTCGCTGGGCATCAGCACCGTCTGGCAGGAACCTCAGCTGTTCGACGAGCTGACCGTGACGGAGAACATCTTCACCGGCCGGGAGCTGCGCAAGGGGATCGTGGTCGACTGGCGGCGTCAGCGCGAGGAGGTCGGGCGGCTGCTGGACCTCATCGGCCTGCCCGGGCACCTGGCCACCGTGCCCGTGGCCGAGCTGTCGATCGCGCAGGCGCAGCAGGTGTCGATCGCCAAGGCGCTGGCGCAGGACGCCTCGGTCCTCGTGCTGGACGAGCCCAGCGCGATCCTGACCGATGCCGAGATCGAGGTGCTGTTCGGCGTGGTGCGCAGGCTCACGGCCCGGGGCGTCGCGGTCGTCTACATCTCCCACCGCCTCGACGAGCTGTTCCGCATCGCCGACGAGGTGACCGTCATGCGCGACGGGAGGACCGTGGGCACCTGGGAGATCGGCGACCTGACGGTGCGGCGCATCGCCGAGCTCATGGTCGGCGGGGCGATCGACGAGCACGTGCGCCGCGACGCCGTGCCCGACCCGGCGGCGCCCGTGGTCCTCGAGCTCGACGACCTCACCGGCCCGGGGTACTCCGGCGTGCACCTGCGGGTGCGGGCGGGCGAGGTCGTCGCCCTCTACGGGCTGGTGGGATCCGGTGCCGCCGCGATCGCGGCGTCGCTGTGGGGGATGGTGACGCCCGTGAGCGGCCGCGTGCTGCTGGAGGGCCGCACGGTGCGGCCCCGCTCGCCGAAGGAGGCGCAGGCGACGGGCATCGCGCTGCTGCCGGCGGACCGCAAGCGGGAGGGCATGTTCTCCTTCCAGTCCATCGCGTTCAACGTGTCCGCCGGCCACATCGGGATGCTCAGCCGGCTGGGGCTCTGGTTCGACCGCCGCCGGGAGCGGGAGATCGCGCGCTCGATGGTGCAGCGCCTGGCCATCAAGACACCCAGCGAACGGCAGGCCATCGGGGCGATGTCGGGGGGCAACGCCCAGAAGGCCGTGCTGGCGCGGCAGCTGGTGCGCCGCCCGAAGCTGCTGGTCCTGGAGGAACCGACGCAGGGGGTCGACGTGGGGGCCAAGGAGGAGATCCACCGCCTGGTGGCGGAGGTCGCCGGTGACGGCACCGCGGTCCTCGTCGTGACCTCCGACCTGCCGGAGGCCCTGCGCGTGGCGGACCGGGTCGTGGTCGTGCGGGGCGGCGCCACGACCGCCGAGTTCGGCCGCGACGCCACCCAGGTGGACGTGCTGGCCGCGGCCGCCGGCGACGACGCGCTCGCGCGCGGGAGCCGGTCGTGAGCGCGGGCACGCTGCAGCCGGTCGGGCAGCGGAACCGTCAGCGCCTGCGCGTGCTCCCCGCACCGGTCTCCGGCGCCGAACTCGTGCTGCTGGGCGTGGTGGCGCTGCTGTGGGTGCTGCTGGGACTGACCACGCCGGCGTTCCTGAGCGCCGCCTCGCTGCAGCCGCTGCTGTCCAACGTCGCCCCGATCGCGCTCGTCGGGGTGGGGATGACGTTCGTCATCGTCTCCGGCGGCATCGACGTCTCCGTCGCGGGGATGCTCACCGTCAGCGCCGTCCTGGTGGCCAAGGCCATGACGGGGGCGGACGTCTCGCTGCCGGTCGCCCTGCTCATCGCCCTGGGTTCCGGCGGGCTCATGGGCCTGGTCAACGGCCTGCTCATCGCCGTCGGCCGGGTGCACCCCATCATCATCACGTTCGGCACCGCCAACGTGTTCCTGTGGGTGGGCCTGCGCGTGTTCGACGCGCAGGTCGTCAACGGCCTGCCGCCCACGCTCGCCGTGCTGGGCCGCGGCCCGGAGGGCCGCCTGCTGGGCGTTCCCGTCTCCTTCCTGCTGGCCCTCGCGGTCGCCGCGCTCGCCTGGTGGTACCTGCGCTACACCGCCGGCGGCCGCCACGTGTACGCGGTGGGCAACGACGCCGCCGCCGCCCGGCTGGCCGGCATCCCGGTGCGCCGACGGGTCGTGAGCGCCTACCTGCTCACGGGGCTGCTCGCCGGGCTGGCCGCGTGCGTCCTCATCGCCAACGGCACCCAGACCCTCGCCCCCAACGTCGGGGCCGGCAAGGAGCTCGCGGTCATCGCCGCCGTCGTGATCGGCGGCACGTCCATCACGGGCGGCCGCGGCACCGTCCTGGGCACCGTCCTGGGGGCGGTGCTCGTGCAGACGGTCACCAGCGGGGTCACCCAGCTCGGGCTGCCGTCCCAGCTGGCCGAGCTGTTCGTCGGCGTGTTCATCGTCGTGGCCGTCGGCGCCGACCTGGTCCTGCAACGAGTGCGGAGGTCCACGTGAGCACGTCGACGTCGTCCGGCCCGCGGGCCACCGCGCCGGCGGCCCCGTCGCGGTGGTCGTCCCTGGGGCGCACGGTCCTCACCCAGCGGGTCGTGCTGCTCGCGGTCCTCGTCCTGGCCGTCGTCGCGGTGTTCACGGCGCTGGACCTGGCGGGGCGCACCAGCGGACCGTACAACCCCGACTACCTCGCCGGTTCCCTCATCAACGTCGTGCCGACCGCGATGCTGGGCCTGGCGGAGCTGCTCGTCATCGTCTCCGGCCGCGGCGGGATCGACCTGTCCGTGGGAGCGATGGTCTCCCTCGTGGGCATGGGGTTCGGGTTCTGCTACGGCCTGTGGGGCTGGCCGCTGTGGCTGGCCGTGCCGGCGGCGGTGCTCGGCGGCGCCGCCCTCGGCGCCGTCAACGGCCTCCTCGTGGCGTACCTGCGCTTCCCGGCGCTCATCGCGACCCTGGCGACCTACTACGCGTACAAGTCCATCGCCATCGTCGTCAACGACCAGCAGCCCATCAACTCCCCCCGCGTGCAGGACCTGTACGCCACGGCCCGGTCGGTGGAACTGCCCCTGATCGGTGCCCAGCTGCCGCTGTTCCCGCTGGGCGTGGTGCTGTTCCTGCTGCCCACGGTGGTGCTCGTCTGGTACGTCGTGGACCGGTCCCCGTACGGGCGCCGGCTGTTCGCCATCGGGACCAACGACGTCGCCGCCACCTGGGCGGGCATCGGCGTGGCCGCCACCCGGTTCTGGGCCTACGCGGGGGCGGGGGCGATCAGCGGTCTCGTCGCGGTCGTCACCGTCGGGCAGTTCGCCTCCGCGCGGCCCGACGCCGGCACCTCCGGCAACGGCATGGCGCTGCCCGCCATCACCATCGCCGTCCTGGCGGGCGTCGCCATCACCGGCGGCATCGGCCGGGTCTCGGGGGTCGTCCTCGCCGCGGTGCTGGTGGCCTGGCTCAACGCGGGCGTGCTGCTGACGTTCCCCGGGAACTCCGGGACCCGGTTGCAGCTGCTCGCGCTGGGCCTGCTGCTGGTGCTCGCCGCGCTGTTCAACGGCTGGACCAACCGCCGCTACCGGGTCGTCGGTTGACCCGCGAGCGCGACCACCATCGACCGAGGAGGAGCCCGTGGCGGTTCTCGACGCCTTCGACCTGACCGGCCGCAAGGCCCTGGTGACCGGTGGGAACCGGGGGCTGGGCCTGGCCTTCGCCCGCGGCCTGGCGGAGGCGGGCGCCGCCGTCGCCATCGCCGCGCGCGACGCCGCCCTGAACGAGGCCTCGGCGCAGCGGCTGCGCTCGGAGGGGCACACCGTCCACGTCGTCACCGGCGACGTCGTCACCGACGCCGAGCGGATCGTCGCCGGGGCCGTCGAGGCGCTGGGCGGGCTCGACGTGCTGGTGAACAACGCCGGCATCGCGATCCACCGACCCTCCTTCGAGGTGAGCGACGAGGAGTGGCGCACGGTCCTCGACCTGAACCTCACCTCGCTGTGGAAGACCTCCGTGGCCGCGGCCCGGCACATGAAGGACCACGGCGGCGGCAGCATCGTCAACATCGGGTCGATCTCGTCGATCATCGTGAACCGCCCGCAGTGGCAGGCGTCGTACAACGCCTCCAAGGCGGGGGTGCACCAGCTGACGAAGTCGCTGGCCGCCGAGTGGGCGCCGCACGGCATCCGGGTCAACGCCGTCGCTCCCGGCTACGTCAAGACCGACATGGCGCCCGTCGACCGCCCCGAGTTCCGGGCACGGTGGATCGAGGACTCCGTCCAGCAGCGCTACGCGCTGCCCGAGGAGATCGCGCCGACGGTCGTCTACGTGGCCTCCGCCGCCGCCGCGTTCATGACCGGGTCCGTCGTCGTCATCGACGGCGGGTACACGGTCTACTGACCCCACCGGCCGACCGGGCCGAACGCGCGAGGCCGCCCCCGGGCAAGGTTCCCGGGGGCGGCCTGCGTGCGCTCGCGCGGGTCAGACCGCGGCGGGCTCGGCGATGGCCTCCTCGACGCGGCGGCGCGAGCCGAACCGCGCCAGGTCCAGGATGCCCTCGCGCTTGGCGACGATCGTCGGCACCAGCGCCTGGCCGGTGACGTTCACCGCGGTGCGGCCCATGTCGAGGATCGGGTCGATCGCCAGCAGCAGACCCACACCCGCCAGCGGCAGCCCCAGCGTCGACAGGGTCAGCGTCAGCATGACGGTGGCACCGGTCAGGCCCGCGGTCGCGGCGGAGCCCACGACCGAGACGAACGCGATGAGCAGGTAGTCGGTGATCGACAGGTCGACGTCGAAGAAACCGGCCACGAAGATCGCCGACAGCGCCGGGTAGATCGCCGCGCAGCCGTCCATCTTCGTCGTGGCGCCCAGCGGCACCGCGAACGAGGCGTACGAGCGCGGGACGCCCAGCTCCTCCTCGGTGACACGCTGCGTCACCGGCAGCGTGCCGATGGAGGAGCGGGACACGAACGCCAGCTGGGTGGCGGGCCACACGCCGGCGAAGAAGCGGCGCACGCTCAGGCCGTTGAGGCGCAGCAGCACCGGGTACAGCACGAACAGCACCAGGGCCAGGCCGACGTAGACGTCCACGACGAACACCGCCAGCGGGCTCAGCGCGTCCCAGCCGTAGCTGGCGACGGCCCGACCGAGCAGGCCGACGGTGCCGAGCGGGGCCAGGCGGATGACCCACCACAGCACCGTCTGCACGACGGCCAGGGCGGAGCGGGCGACGTTCAGCAGCGGCTCGGCCTTCTCGCCGACCTTGAGGATCGCGACGCCCAGCGCGATGGAGATGACGAGCAGCTGCAGCACGTTGAAGGAGAGCGAGACACCGTCGTCGGAGGCGGACGCCTGCAGGCCGAACACGTTCCCGGGGACGATGCCCTGCAGGAAGTCCAGCCACGAGCCGGTGCGGCTCGGCTCCTGGGCGGCCGAGGCCGAGACGGAGGTGCGGTCACCCGGGTCGGTGACGACGCCGAGCGCGATGCCGATGGCGACCGAGACCAGGGCGGTGATGGCGAACCACAGCAGGGTCTGCCACGCCAGCCGCGCGGCGTTGGTGACCTGGCGCAGGTTCGCGATGGAGGTGACCACGGCCAGGACGACGAGCGGCGGCACCAGGGTGCGCAGCAGCGTGACGAAGATCGAGCCGATGGTGGACAGGGTGGTCGTCAGCCAGTTCGGGTCCTCGCTGGTGCCGCCCATCGAGCGGGCGATCGCGCCGAGGACGACGCCGAGGACGAGGCCGATGAGCACCTGGACGCCGAAGGGCGTCCGCTTGAGGGTGCGGATCACGGGGGAGCTCCTGGGTAGGGGTGGGTGGCGCGGTGGCGGGGGTGCTGCGTACCCCGCTAGACCGCGCTCGCCGTCCGGCCCAGGTCGATGTGCCGGCGCTCGGTGAGGTCCCATCCCGTGTCCATGCCACTCGGCAGAATGCCACGGGGCGCCGGTCTGTTCCCGACCGGGCCACCCGGGCGCAGCAGCCGGACCGCTGCGCCCGGGCGGGGCACCTTCAGGAGGCCGGGGCGGCGCCGTCCGTCGGGTTCACGACGACGACGGCCTTCATGCTGAGCGGGTCGGAGTCGGCCTCGAGGGCGTCCTGCACCTGCTCCAGCGGGTACCGGGCGGTGACCATGTCGTCCAGGTGCACCGCGCCCGCGCGGAAGAGCTCGATGCCGCGCGGCCAGGTGTCCACGTAGCGGAAGACGCCCGTGAGGGTGATCTCCCGGCTGGCGATGAGCGAGACGGGCAGCTGCATCTCGTCCGCGCCCATCCCCACCAGGACCGCGGCACCGCCCGGGCGCAGCGCCCGGACCCCCGACACCACGGCCGGCGTGGCACCGGAGCAGTCCACGAACGCGTCGGCGCCCAGGGCGGCGATCTCGTCGGCGTCGTCGACGGGGTGCAGCGCGCGGGTGGCGCCGAAGGAGGTGATGCGCTCGCGGCGCGAGTCGACGAAGTCGGTGACGACGACGTCGGCGGCACCGCGCGCCCGCACGGCCCGGGCCACCATGGCCCCGATGGGGCCGGCCCCGGCGACGAGCACGCGGTCGCCGGGGCTGACCTGCGCCTTGTGCGCGGCCCACAGACCCACCGAGAAGGGCTCCAGCAGGGCGGCTGCGTCGTCGGACATGGTGTCCGGCACCTCGTACGCCATGTCCGCGGGGGCGGTGACGTAGTCGCAGAAGGTCCCGTCGACCGGCGGGGTCGCGTAGAACTCCATGCGGGGGCACAGGTTCATCCGCCCCGACCTGCACGCCCGGCAGTGCCCGCAGGGACGCTGCGGGTCGATCGCCACGCGCTCGCCGACGCGCGCCTCGGGGACGTCGCGCCCGACGGCGACGACCTGCCCGGACACCTCGTGGCCGAGCACGAGCGGTCGGTCGACGACGAAGTCGCCGATCCGGCCGTGCCGGTAGTAGTGCACGTCCGAGCCGCACACACCGACCGAGGCCACCCTGACGAGCACCTCGTCCGCGGCCGGCGTCGGCACCGGCCGCTCCTGGACCTCGATGACGCCCTGCTCCACGAGGACGCTCGCGCGCATCGTCTCCGCCACCCCGGGTCCCTCCGTCCTGCCACCGGCAGCAGGACCGCCCCGCTGCGCCGGCGTCAGCCTGCCACGCGCTCCGCCGTCGCGGCGGGCGGGCCTCAGCGGATCGTGTACCCGCCGTCGACGACCAGGTCCGCCCCGTTGACCATGTCGGAGGCACCGCTGGCGAGGAACAGCACCGCCCCGGCGACCTCGCGGGGCAGCGCGAACCTCCCGGTGGGGATCGCGGCCCGGGCGGCCTCGCCCTTCTCGCCGGACCAGGCCTTGCGGCCCAGTTCGGTCAGCACCACCGTCGGGGAGATCGAGTTGGCGGTGACGCCGCGACCGGCCCACTCGCTGGCGAGCACCCGGGTCAGCCCGACCACCCCCGCCTTGGAGGCGCAGTAGGCGGCGTGCCCGTCGAGGGCGACCGACGCCGCCTGCGACGCCACGGTGACGACCTTCCCCCGCCCCCGCTCCAGCATCGTGCGGCCCACCGCCCGGGCGGTGAGGAAGGTGCCCGTGAGGTTCACCGCGATCGTGCGCGCGAACACCTCCGGGGCCAGGTCCTCCGCCGGGGCGAGGTCCACGACGCCGGCGCAGGTGACGAGCACGTCGATCCCACCGGTGGCGGCCACGGCCGCGTCCGTGAAGCCCTGGACCGAGGCGGGGTCCGCGACGTCCCCGCCCAGACCGATCGCCTGCCCGTCCAGGGCGGCGGCGCGCTCGCGGGCGGCGCCCTCGGCGAGGTCGACGACCACCACGCGCGCACCGCGCTCGGCGAAGACCTGCGCGACGGCGCTGCCGATCCCGGAGGCGCCACCGGTCACCAGGGCGGTGCGCCCGTCGAGCCGGAAGCTGAGGTCGACGGCTTCGTCGGCGGGCTCGCCGGCGGGGGAGCGGTCGGGGTGCACGGGGCTCACGGGTCCCTCCTCGGAGCGCGTCCCGTGGCCCCGGCGGCGGGGCCACGGGACGACGGGGTGGTCAGCTGCGCTGCTCCAGGTAGTAGCGGATGAGCGAGGCGGTCGAGGGGTCCTGCGACTCCAGGGCCGCGGTGTCCCCGGTCAGCGCGGGCGCGATCTCCAGGGCCAGCTTCTTGCCGAGCTCCACGCCCCACTGGTCGAAGCTGTCGATGCCCCACACCGCGCCCTCGACGAACGTGACGTGCTCGTACAGGGCGATGAGCTGGCCGAGCACCGACGGGGTCAGCGCCGGCGCCATGATCGAGGTGGTGGGCCGGTTGCCGGAGAACGTGCGCGCGGCGACGACGTCCTCTGCGGTGCCCTCGGCGCGCACCTCCTCCGCGGTCTTGCCGAACGCCAGCGCCTTGGTCTGGGCGAAGAAGTTCGCCATGAACAGGGCGTGCACGTCCGCGCCGCCCGCGTCGTGGTCGACCAGGGGGTGCGCGGGGTTCGCGAACGCGATGAAGTCGCTCGGGACCACCCGGGTGCCCTGGTGGATGAGCTGGTAGAAGGCGTGCTGGCCGTTGGTGCCCGGCTCGCCCCAGAAGACCTCACCGGTCTGCGTGGTGACGGGGGAGCCGTCGTAGCGCACCGACTTGCCGTTGGACTCCATCGTCAGCTGCTGCAGGTAGGCCGGGAACCGGTGCAGGTGCTGCGAGTACGGCAGCACCGCGTGGGTGTGGGCGTCGCAGTGGTTGACGTAGTACACGTTCAGCAGGCCCATGAGCAGCGGCACGTTCGCGGCCGGCTCGGCCGTGCGGAAGTGCTCGTCGACGGCGTGGAAACCGGCGAGGAACTCGCGGAAGCGCTCCGGCCCGATCGCCACGGCCAGCGAGGTGCCGATCGCGGAGTCCACCGAGTACCGGCCGCCGACCCAGTCCCAGAACCCGAACGCGTTGGCGGGGTCGATGCCGAAGGCCTCGACCTTCTCCAGCGCGGTGGACACGGCCACGAAGTGCTTGGCGACCGCGCCGCGGCGGGCCTCGTCGTCGTCGGCCAGGACGCCGGCCGCGGCCAGGCGCTCCCACAGCCAGGTGCGGGCCAGGCGCGCGTTCGTCAGCGTCTCCAGGGTCCCGAACGTCTTGGAGGCGACGATGAACAGCGTCGTCTCCGGGTCCAGGTCCGCCGTCGTCTCGGCGACGTCGGTGGGGTCGATGTTGGAGACGAAGCGGCACTCCAGGCCCGCCTGCACGTACGGCTTGAGCGCCTCGTAGGCCATGACGGGACCGAGGTCGGAGCCGCCGATGCCGATGTTGACGACCGTGGCGATCCGCTTGCCGGTCACGCCCGTCCACGCGCCCGAGCGCACCGACTCCGCGAACGCCGAGACCTTCTCCAGCTCGCGCTGCACGTCGGCGTCCACGTCCTGGCCGTCCACGGTCAGCGGCGGCTGCGCGCCCGCCGGCCGGCGCAGCGCGGTGTGCAGCACGGCCCGGTCCTCGGTGACGTTGATGTGCTCGCCGGCGAACATGGCGTCCCGGCGGGCCGGCACGCCGGTCTGCTCCGCCAGCTGCAGCAGCAGCCCCACCGTCTCGTCGGTGAGGAGGTTCTTCGACAGGTCGACCCGCAGGTCGGCCACGTCGAACGTCAGCCGCTCCGCGCGCTGCGGGTCCTGCGCGAACCAGCTCCGCAGGTCGGGGGTGGTGGCGGCGCGGTGCGCGGCCAGGGCCGCCCACGCGCTCGTCGTCGTCGGGTCGACAGGTCCTGCGTTCACGCGTCCGCCTCCAGCGCTCGTGGCCCGGCGTCCCCGGGTCGTGGTCTCGTGGGCCTGCTGCCCACGAGACGTTATCCACGTCCCTGCGCACCCGCGCGGGCGGCCACCGCCGCACCCGCCGACCGCGCCCGCGGGGGGCGGCTGGCACAGTGTGCGGGTGCAGCGGTGGGACGGCCTGGCAGACGTGGACCCCGGTTTCGGTCCGTCGGTGGTCACCATCGGCAACTTCGACGGGGTGCACCGCGGCCACGTGGCCGTGCTGGAGAGCGTCGTGCGCGCCGCCCGCCACCGCGCGGCGGCGGCCGTCGCGGTGACCTTCGACCCGCACCCCCTGCAGGTGCTGGTGCCCGAGCGCGCCCCCGGCCTGCTCACCGGGCTGGACCACCGCCTGGAGCTGATGGCCGCCTGCGGCCTGGACGCCGTGCTCGTCGTGCCGTTCACGCGCGAGCTGGCCTCCTGGAGCCCCGAGCGCTTCGTCGAGGACGTCTTCGTGCGGGCGCTGGGCGCCGTGGAGGTCGTCGTGGGCCACGACGTGCGCTTCGGGCGCGCCAACAGCGGCGACCTGGCGACCCTGCGGGAGCTGGGGCGCCGGCACGGCTTCGAGGTCACCGCGCTGGACGACCTGGGTGACGGGGGGGCGCGTCCGGCGGGCGCCGCGCCGCGCTGGTCGTCCACGGAGGTCCGTCAGGCGCTCGCGGCGGGCGACGTGGAGCGCGCCGCGGCCGTACTGGGCCACCCGCACCGGGTCAGCGCCACGGTCGTGCACGGCGACCACCGCGGCCGCGAGCTCGGCTACCCCACGGCCAACCTGTCCACCGCGGACACCGAGGGCCTGGTCCCGGCCGACGGCGTGTACGCGGGGTGGCTGCACCGCCCCTCCGGTGAGCGGCTGGCCGCCGCCGTCTCGGTGGGGACCAACCCGACCTTCGACGGCGTCGAGCGCCGCGTGGAGGCGCACTGCCTCGACAGCCCGGGCATCGACCTCTACGGCGAGCGCGTCGCCGTGGACTTCCTGCACCGCCTGCGCCCCACGCTGCGCTTCGACGGCGCCGCGGCGCTGGTGGAGCAGATGGCCCGCGACGTCGCCCGCGCCCGCGGGCTCCTCCTCGGCTGAGCCCCGGTCCCCGGCCGCGGGTCCCGGCCCGGCGGGTGGCCGGGGGAGCGCGGCGCGCGGGGGGTCCTGCCCCGGCTGGTAGCCTGATCGAGCCGTTCGAACGGCCGCGGACCCAGAGAGCCCGGGTGGATCAGCCCCGGAGCACCGCGCAACGAGACTCAGGAGAGCACCGTGCCCCTCGATGCCGAGACCAAGAAGAAGATCATGGCCGAGTACGCCACCAGCGAGGGCGACACCGGCTCGCCGGAGGTCCAGGTGGCGATGCTCACGCAGCGCATCCGCGACCTGACCGAGCACCTGAAGACGCACCAGCACGACCACCACAGCCGCCGCGGGCTGCTGCTGCTGGTCGGCCAGCGCCGCCGCCTGCTGCAGTACATGGCCAAGAAGGACATCAACCGCTACCGCTCGATCATCGAGCGGGTCGGCATCCGCCGCTGAGGCGGCGCAGGGGCGGTCCCTCCCGGGACCGCCCCTGCTGTTCGTTCGCGGCCGGTCCCGGGGCGACCCGGCGGCCGTTGCCGCGCACCACCGCCCGACTCCGGGCAGACTCGGGGTGCTGACCGCAGCACCCGGCCGCCGCACCGCGCAGCGTCGTGCCGGTCCTCGGTAGTGGCCTCCGGGCGCGCAGCGCCCGTGGGCCTCGATCGAAGGCCGGACCGGCGGGGACGCCCCCACCGGGAACGCGCCGGTGCAGCGGCACCGCACCGATCACGAAAGAGGAGGTACCCGTGGAGGGACCTGAGATCACCGCCGCCGAAGCCGTCATCGACAACGGCTCGTTCGGCACCCGCACCGTCCGGTTCGAGACCGGCCGCCTGGCCAAGCAGGCCGGCGGCTCCGCCGCCGTCTACCTGGACGGCGAGTCCTTCCTGCTGAGCGCCACCAGTGCTGGCCGCTCCCCGAAGGAGCAGTTCGACTTCTTCCCCCTGACGGTGGACGTCGAGGAGCGCAGCTACGCCGCCGGCAAGATCCCCGGCTCGTTCTTCCGCCGCGAGGGCCGCCCCTCGACCGAGGCGATCCTGGCCTGCCGCCTCATCGACCGCCCGCTGCGCCCCAGCTTCGTCAAGGGGCTGCGCAACGAGGTCCAGGTCGTCGTCACCGTCATGGCGCTGCACCCCGACGACGCCTACGACGTCGTCGCGATCAACGCCGCCTCGATGTCCACGCAGCTGGCCGGGCTGCCGTTCTCGGGCCCGATCGGCGGCGTGCGCATCGCCCTGGTCGACGGCCAGTGGGTCGCCTTCCCGCGCTACTCCGAGATCGAGCGCGCCGTCTTCGACATGGTCGTGGCCGGCCGCGTCGTCACCGGCGCCGACGGCTCCGAGGACGTCGCGATCATGATGGTCGAGGCCGAGGCGACCGAGACGTCCTGGAACCTCATCAAGGACTCCGGCGCGACCGCCCCCACCGAGGAGGTCGTGGCCGAGGGCCTGGAGGCCGCCAAGCCGCACATCGCCGCGCTCGTCAAGGCGCAGGCCGAGGTGGCCGCCAAGGCCGCCAAGCCGACCGCCGAGTTCCCGCTGTTCCCGGACTACGCCGAGGACGCCTACGCCGCCGTCGAGGAGGCCGTCACCGGCGACCTCACCGCCGCCCTGGCCATCGCCGGCAAGCAGGAGCGCGAGAACCGCGTCGACGAGATCAAGGCGCAGGTGCGCGAGTCCCTCGCCGAGCGGTTCACCGGTCGCGAGAAGGAGATCTCGGCCGCCTACCGCGCGGTGCAGAAGAAGCTCGTCCGCCAGCGCATCCTCACCGACGGGATCCGCATCGACGGCCGCGGCCTGGCCGACATCCGGACGCTGTCCGCCGAGGTCGAGGTCCTGCCCCGCGTGCACGGCTCGGCGCTGTTCGAGCGCGGCGAGACGCAGATCCTCGGCGTCACCACGCTGAACATGCTCCGCATGGAGCAGCAGCTGGACACGCTGTCGCCGGTGACGCGCAAGCGCTACATGCACAACTACAACTTCCCGCCCTACTCCACCGGTGAGACCGGCCGGGTGGGCTCGCCCAAGCGCCGCGAGATCGGCCACGGCGCCCTCGCCGAGCGCGCGCTGGTGCCGGTGCTGCCGGCCCGCGAGGAGTTCCCCTACGCGATCCGCCAGGTCTCCGAGGCGCTGAGCTCCAACGGGTCCACCTCCATGGGCTCGGTGTGCGCCTCGACCCTGTCGCTGCTGAACGCGGGCGTGCCGCTGCGCGCGCCCGTCGCCGGCATCGCGATGGGCCTGGTCTCCGACACGATCGACGGCGAGACGAGGTACGCGGCCCTGACCGACATCCTCGGCGCCGAGGACGCCTTCGGTGACATGGACTTCAAGGTCGCCGGCACCAAGGAGTTCGTCACCGCCATCCAGCTGGACACCAAGCTGGACGGCATCCCCGCCTCCGTGCTGGCCGGGGCGCTGACCCAGGCCCGCGACGCGCGCCTGCACATCCTCGACGTCATGGCCGAGGCCATCGACGCGCCCGACGAGATGTCGCCGACCGCTCCGCGCATCATCACGGTGAAGGTCCCCGTCGACAAGATCGGTGAGGTCATCGGGCCCAAGGGCAAGATGATCAACCAGATCCAGGAGGACACCGGCGCCGACATCTCCATCGAGGACGACGGCACCGTGTTCATCGGCGCCGTCGACGGCCCCTCGGCGGAAGCGGCGCGCGCGGCGGTCAACGCGATCGCCAACCCGACGATGCCCGAGGTGGGCGAGCGCTACCTCGGCACCGTCGTGAAGACCACGACCTTCGGGGCGTTCGTCTCGCTGCTGCCCGGCAAGGACGGCCTGCTGCACATCTCGCAGCTGCGCAAGCTCTCCGGTGGCAAGCGCGTCGACAACGTCGAGGACGTGGTTTCGGTGGGCCAGAAGGTCCAGGTGGAGATCGCGGAGATCGACCCGCGCGGCAAGCTGTCGCTGGTCCCGGTCGTGGCCGAGGAGGAGGCGGCGCCCGCCGAGGGCGCCGGCACCGACGACGCCGCCACGGCCGACGCCTGAGGTGCAGGCCCACCACGGCGTCCCCGGCCCCGTCGCCCTCCCCACGGAGGCGGCGGGGCCGGGCCCCGTCACGACCACCCTGTCCGACGCGGACGGCGCGCTGGTGCGGCGCACCGTCCTGCCGTGCGGCGCGCGGGTGCTGACCGAGGCGATGCCCGGTCAGCGCTCGGCCAGCATCGGCTGCTGGGTCGGCGTCGGGTCCCGCGACGAGACCAGCGGGCACTTCGGTTCCACCCACTTCCTCGAGCACCTGCTCTTCAAGGGCACCGAGCGCCGCGACGCGATGGACATCGCCACCGCGTTCGACGCCGTCGGCGGCGAGGCGAACGCCGCCACCGGCAAGGAGCACACGACCTACTACGCGCGGGTGCTCGACACGGACCTGCCGATGGCGATCGACGTGGTGACCGACATGGTCACCTCCGCGGTGCTCGACGAGGACGACTTCAGCTCCGAGCGCGAGGTCATCCTCGAGGAGCTGGCGATGAACGAGGACGACCCCGGGGACCTCGCGCACGAGAAGTTCGCCGAGCTGGTCCTGGGCGAGCACCCGCTGGCCCGCCCCATCGGCGGCACGGCCGACACGATCCGCGCGGTCGGTCGCGACGACGTGTGGGCGCACTACCGCGAGCACTACCGCCCCTCGACGCTCGTCTTCACCGCCGCCGGCGGCCTGGACCACGACGAGGTCGTGGAGGCGGTGCAGCACGAGCTGTCCCGCGCCGCGGGCGACCTGCACGACGCCGCACCGGCGCCGCGCCGGGTGGCCGGCGAGGTCACGGGCGGGCTGGCGGCCGGCCGCACGCTGGTCGTCGAGCGCGCCACCGAGCAGGCGCACGTGCTGGTGGGCACCACGGGCATCACCGCCACGGACGAGCGGCGCTTCACCCTCAGCGTGCTCAACGCCGTCCTGGGCGGCGGGATGAGCAGCCGCCTGTTCCAGGAGGTGCGCGAGAAGCGCGGGCTGGCGTACTCGGTGTACTCCTTCAACGCCAACTACGCCGACTCCGGCTACGTGGGCCTGTACGCCGGGTGCTCCCCGGCGAAGGCCGGGCAGGTCGCCGAGCTGATGCTCGCCGAGCTGGCGAAGCTGGCCGAGGCCCCCATGGAGGGCGAGGAGCTCGAGCGCGGCATCGGCCAGCTCGCCGGCGGCATGGTGCTGGGCCTGGAGGACTCCGGGTCCCGCATGAACCGCCTGGGCAAGGCCGAGCTGGTGCACGGGCAGTTCCTCGACGTCGACGGCGTCCTGGCCCGCCTGCGCGCCGTCACCGCCGAGGACGTCCGGGCCCTGGCCGCGGACCTGCTCGAGCGGCCGCGCTCGGTGACCGTCGTCGGCCCGTTCGCCGACGACGCCCCGTTCCGCGCGGTGGTCCGGTGAGCGCGCCCGGCGCCGGTGGCCGCGTGCGGGTGGCGGTGACCGGCGCGCGCGGCCGCATGGGCTCGCAGGCGTGCGCCGCGGTGCAGGCGGCCGACGACCTGGAGCTGGTGGCCGCCCTCGGCCGCGGCGACGACCTCGCCGCGGCCGAGGGCGCCGACGTGCTCGTCGACCTGACGGTGCCCGGTTCGGTGATGGGCAACGTCGAGCGCGCCCTCGCCATGGGGCTGCACGTCGTCACCGGCACCACCGGCTGGACCGACGAGCGCGTCGCGCAGGTCGAGGCGTGGCAGCGCGCCGCCGGCCGCAACGTGCTCATCGCCACCAACTTCGGTCTCGGCGCCGTCCTGGTGATGCAGTTCGCGAAGCAGGCGGCGCGGTTCTTCGAGTCGGTGGAGGTCGTCGAGCTGCACCACCCCGGCAAGGTCGACGCCCCCTCGGGGTCGGCGGTCCGGACCGCGCAGCTCATCGCCGCCGCCCGCGCGGAGGCGGGGCTGGGACCCTCCCCGGACGCCACCGAGCAGTCGCTGCCGGGTGCGCGCGGCGCCGTCGTCGACGGCGTCCACGTGCACGCGGTGCGCATGCGCGGCATGACCGCCCACCAGGAGGTCGTGCTCGGTGGGCCGGGGGAGACCCTGACCCTGCGGGACGACACCTACGACCGCGCCGCCTACATGCCCGGGCTGCTGCTGGGTGTGCGACAGGTCGCCGCCCGCCCCGGCGTCACCGTGGGCCTCGAGCACTACCTCGACCTCGGCTGAGGAGGCGGCGTGCGCACCAAGATCGTCGTGGCGGTGGCGTGTGCGGCGCTGCTCTTCTACTTCGTCCTCATCGGCCGCACCGGCGTCCAGCTCATCGGCACCGGGCAGTGGGCGGGGGTGCTCATCGGGATCGCGGTGATCATCCTGCCCCTGGTGGGGGCGTGGGCCGTGGCGCGCGAGCTGCTGTTCGGGCGGGCCACCGAGCGGCTGGGCCGCGAGCTCGCCGAGCGCGGTGAGCTGCCCGTCGACGACCTGGAGCGCACGGCCACCGGCCGCGTCGACCGCGCCGCCGGCCAGGCGATGTTCGAGCGCTACCGCGCCGAGGTGGAGGCCGCGCCCGGCGACCCCGGCCCCTGGTACCGCCTGGCCATCGCCTACGACGCGGCGGGTGACCGCAAGCGGGGCCGAGCCGCGGCCCGGCACGCCGTGAAGCTGCGCGCGCAGCAGCGCTGAGCCCTGCCCGGGCCTCGTCCCGACCCGTGCCGTTCAGCGCGCGTTCTCCCGGTGGACGCGGTGGCGCCCACGCCCCTGCCTACCTTCCGTCGCGGCGCCCGGCCGTCCCGCGCCGGCGTGCTGCCGACGCACCGGAAGGCACCCGTGAACACCCTGCCCCCCGCCTGGGCCGACCCCACCGTCCCCGCGAGCGCCCTGTCGCGGCGTGAGCTGAGCCGGCGCGCGCTGCTGGGCGCCGCCGGTCTCGGTCTGGCCGGCGCGGCCCTGGCCGACCCCGCCGCCGCCGCTCCTCCGCGGCGTCCGCTCACCTGGCTCATCGGCGACCACCACGTGCACACCGTCTACAGCTCCGACGCGAAGTACACCTTCAGCCAGGTGACCGAGCGGGCGCAGGCGCACGGCGTGGACTGGCTGGCGTTCACCGAGCACAGCAACGTGGGGCACGCGAACGCCGGTGGGGTCTTCGCCCAGAACGAGGAGATCCGGAGGGCGCGGCGCGAGAACCCGCGGATGCTCGTGTTCCAGGGGCTGGAGTGGTACATCCCCGCCGCCGAGCACGGCACCGTCGTGGTCGCCCCGGGGCCGAACGAGGCCGAGCTGCTGCGCCGCTTCGAGCTGGCCTACGACGGCAACCTCACGGGTTCCCAGGACGGCACCCCCGGTGGGCCGGACACCGCCCGCAACGAGGCGCTCGCGCGCGAGGCGCTGGTCTGGCTGGCCGAGCAGAAGCGGGCCGGCTTCGTCGACGACGTCCTCGTGCTCGCCAACCACCCCGCCAGGCTGGGGATCGACTCCCCGCAGGAGCTGCGCGGCTGGCGCGACGCCGCCGAGGGCATCGCGATCGGCATGGAGGGAGCTCCGGGCGCGCAGGCCGCCGCTCTGCCCGGCTGGCGCGCGAACGGCGTGCGCGGCGAGTACGAGAACTCCCGCCGCCCGGACTCCTGGCCCGGGTACCCCGACGAGGCGTGGACCACGTACGGCGGTTTCGACTGGATGACCGCCACGGTCGGCGGCGTGTGGGACGCCATGCTCGCCGAGGGCCGCGGGTGGTGGATCACCTCCAACTCCGACGTGCACCGGGCGGCGTGGGACAAGCACGCCAACCAGCCGTTCCCACCCGGCCGGTCGTTCGAGACCACCGGCCGGCTCCCCGACCCGGTCCTCACGGACTCCTTCCAGCCGGGCAGCGACTTCTGGCCCGGCCAGTTCTCCCGCACCCACGTCGGTGTGGAACGGCTGGACCACCTGTCGGTGATGGCGGCCCTGCGGGCCGGTCGCGCGTGGGTGGACCACGGCCACCTGCTGGCCGGCCTGGACGTGCGGCTGCGCGTGGACCGCCCCGGTCGCGGTCTCGGTCGCGAGGAGGCGACGCTGGGCGGGCGGTTGCGCGTGCGCCGCGGCACTGCGCTGGTGCTGGAGGTGACGGTCCACGCGCAGAGCGTCCCGAACGACGCCGGTGCCGTGCCGCGCCTGGCGCACGTCGACCTCGTGCGCGGGGCGGTGACGGGGCCGGCCGCCGACCCCACCGAGTGGCGGGCACCCGACACGCGCGTCGTCGCGACGCAGGAGGTCGGCGGCCGCACCGGCACGTTCGTGCTGCGGTTCCCGGTGCCGGAGGTGGAGTCCTCCTTCTACCTGCGCCTGCGCGGCAGCGACGGGAGGCTGAACGGGCCCGGTCTGCGCGGTGCGGACGTCGACCCGGCCGGTCCGCTCTCGCGGCCGCGCGGCGACGGCGGCTCGCCGTGGGACGACCTCTGGTTCTACACCAACCCGGTGTTCGTCGACGTCGTCTGACCCGACGTCGCCCGGCGGCCCGGGACCGGCGCCGCCCCGGCGCGCGGCGAGGGGGTCACCCCCGCCGCGCGCCGGGGACCGGTGCGCCTCAGCGCCCGGCCCCGGTGCGGCCCGCCGGCTCGCGCCCCGGGGGCTGCGGCGGGCGCGGCAGCAGCGGCTTCCGCTCGCGCAGCGGCAGGGTCACGGGTGAACCGCTGGCGACGACGACCTCCTGGCCCGCGTGCCGCAGCCGCAGCGACGCGTCCGGCCCGTCGTGCACCTCGTAGGTCGCCTCGTGGGCGCGCACGGTCACCCGCAGGGTGCAGCCGCGCCAGCGCACCGAGAAGCGCAGCTGCGAGATGCCGTGCGGGAGGGCGGGGTCCAGGGCCAGCTCCCCGGCGGTGTCCCGAAGGCCTCCGAAGCCCTGCACCAGAGCCATCCAGGTCCCGGCCAGGGATGCGATGTGCAGCCCGTCCGCGGTGTTGCGGTGCAGGTCCCGCAGGTCGACGCTGGCGGCCTCGTAGGTGTAGTCGTGCGCCAGTTCCAGGTGGCCGGTCCGTGCCGCCAGCACCGCCTGCACGCAGGCGGACAGCGAGGAGTCGCGCACCGTGCGGCGCTCGTAGTAGTCGACGTCGCGGGCGAAGTCGTCCTCGCTGAACCGGTCGCCGAACCAGAACAGCGCCATGCCCAGGTCGGCCTGCTTGCACACCTGGTGGCGGTACAGGTCGAAGTACGGCGCGTGCAGCAGCAGCGGGTACTCGCGGCGGTGCTCGAAGTCCCACTCCGGCAGCCGCGTGAAACCCTCGTGCTGCTGGTGCACGCGCAGCCGCTCGTCGTAGGGCACGTGCACCGCCTCGGCCGCGTCCACCCACCTCGCCGCCTCCTCCAGGTCCACGCCCAGGTCGCGGGCCCGGTCCTGCCGGCGGCGCACGGCCGCGGCCGCCGCCGAGAGGTTGTGCGCGGCGGCAAGGTTGGTGAACAGGTTGTCGTCGACGACCGCGGTGTACTCGTCGGGGCCGGTGACCCCGGCGACGTGCCAGGCGCCGTCGGCGTCGTGGTGGCCCAGCGACATCCACAGCCGGGCGGTCTGGACCAGGACGTCCAGGCCGCCGTCGGCCTCCAGGCAGTCGTCGCCGGTGACGACGCGGTAGCGCTCCACGGCGGCGGCGATGTCGGCGTTGACGTGGAAGGCCGCCGTCCCCGCGGGCCAGTAGCCGGAGCACTCCTCGCCGCGGATGGTCCGCCACGGGAACGCCGCACCGCGCAGGCCCAGTTCCTGCGCCCGCGCGCACGCCTTGTCCAGCGTCGTCCACCGCCAGCGCAGCGCGTCGCGCGCCGCGTCGGGCGCCGTGTAGGTCAGCACCGGCAGGACGTACGCCTCGGTGTCCCAGAAGATGTGCCCGTCGTAGCCCGGGCCGGTCAGGCCCTTGCCGGGGATGCCGCGGCCCTCGCTGCGGGCCCCGGCCTGCAGCACGTGGAACAGCGCGAACCGCACGGCCTGCTGCACCTCGGCGTCGCCGTCGACCTGCACGTCGGCGGCGTCCCAGAACGCGTCGAGGTACTGGCGCTGCTCGCGCAGCAGCCCGTCCCAGCCGGTGTAGCGGGCGCCGCTGAGGGCGCCGGCGACCTGGTCGCGCAGGGCGGGGTGGGAGCGCTGCCCCGACCACCCGTACGCGAGGTGCTTGACCAGGCGGACCGGCTGGCCGGGGTCGGCGGTGACGACGAACGTGGTGCGGGCCCAGTCGTCGGCGGTGGCGGTCTCGCACTCCACCCGCCCGGCGGCCTCCAGGGCGTTGTCCATGCCGGCGGCCATCTGCAGGCCGCTGGCTCGGGTCCGGTGCAGGAGCGTGGCGGACCTGGGGCCGCTGTCGCGGTCCACGGCCACGAGCGGGGAGTTGAGGACCGCGGCGACGCGCGGGTCCCGCTTCTGCGACGGCACGGCCTCGTTCGCGACCAGCTCCGACTGCAGGGTCAGGCGCACCGGGGCGTCCACGGCCTCCACGACGTACTCGATCGCGGCCACCGCCCGCTGCACGAACGAGACCAGGCGGGTGGAGCGCACCCGCACCCGCCGGCCGGTGGGCGAGACCCAGTCGGCGGTCCGGGTGAGCGTGCCGGCGCGCAGGTCCAGGACGCGCTCGTGGGCGATCAGTTCCCCGTAGCGCACGTCGAACGGCTCGTCCTCGACGAACAGGCGGACGAGCTTGCCGTTGGTGACGTTGACGACGGTCTGCCCGACCTCCGGGTAGCCGTACCCGGCTTCCGCGTACGGCAGGGGGCGGTCCTCGTAGAAGGAGTTCAGGTAGGTGCCCGGCATGCCGTGGGGCTCGCCCTCGTCGAGGTTGCCGCGCATCCCGACGTGCCCGTTGGACAGCGCGAAGACGGACTCCGTCTGCCCCAGCAGCTCCAGGTCCAGGCCCGTCTCCCGCACGTGCCACGGCTCGACGGGGAAGGTGTCGGGCCCGATCACCGGTCGCCCTCGCCGAGCAGCTCGGCCAGGTCGCGCACGACCACGTCGGCGCCGTGCTCGAGCAGGGCGTCGCCGTGGCCCACCCGGTCGACGCCGACGACGACGCCGAACCCGCCGGCCCGCCCGGCCTCCACGCCGGCCAGGGCGTCCTCGAACACCGCCACCCGCGCCGGCGGCACCCCGAGCCGCCGCGCGCCCTCCAGGAAGGTGTCGGGGGCTGGTTTGCCGGGCAGGCCGAGCTCGCGCAGGGTCACGCCGTCCACGCGGTCCTCCACGTAGGGCGCCAGCCCGGTCACCTCCAGCACCTGACGGGTGTTGGCGCTGGAGGACACGACCGCCCGCCGCAGCCCGGCCTCGCGGGCCGCCTCCAGGTAGCGGCGGGAGCCCTCGTAGACGTCCACGCCGTCCTGCTCGATGCGGCGCAGCAGGTCGGCGTTCTTGGCGTTGCCCAGCCCGCTCACCGTCTCGCTCCCGGGCGGGTCGTCGGGCGCGCCCTCCGGCAGGGTGATGCCGCGGCTGGCGAGGAAGTCGCGCACCCCGGCGGCGCGGGGCTTGCCGTCGACGTGGGCGCGGTAGTCGGCGTCGGGGTCGAAGGGGACGAACTCCTCCCCGGTGCGTCGCGCGCGCTCCAGCAGGTAGGCGTCGAACGCCGCGGTCCACGCCGCGTTGTGCACCGCCGCGGTGTCGGTGAGCACCCCGTCCAGGTCCAACAACAGGGCTTCGATGCCGTCGGGCAGTCCCAGCACGCGCCGTACCTCCCACGTCTCGTCGTGCCCGGCGGGTCCGCCGGGCAC
>NZ_JBJLRI010000040.1:0-39684 GCF_050871405.1 Kineococcus esterisolvens | reverse complement strand
GGACCCTCCCTGGAGCTTGTCCCGGCAGGTCGGCCCGATCAGCTCGACCTCCTGCTCGCTCAAGGGGGTGGGGGTGGGGGTCCAGGACGCGAAAGCCATCCGCTCGCCGCTCCCGCCGTCGAACACGTTGACGCTGACGACACCGGCGGCGACGGCCGCGCCGAGCAGGAGCAGACGGCGGGAGCGCGACCTCGGCCGCGGGGGTCGCGAAGAGGCGCCTACTGCTCGAGCCCGTGACGAGCCCGCTGCGGGCGACGACGAAGGAAGCGGTGGGCTGGCCACGATGGCCTCCAGCGTGTGGTGGGCGCGCTGGCGCTGCGCGGTGCTCAGGGTGCTCGAGGCGGGGCCGGCGGCGTCGAGGGAGCGCAGCACGGCGTCGAGGTCACGGTCGCGGTGGAGGTCTCGGCGGGGCTCGCGGGGTGTGCTCACGGCTGGTTCTCCAACTGCACGCGGGTGGGTGCGGGGTGCTCGAGGTACTGGCGCAGGGCCCGGCGGGCGCGCAGCAGCCGCAGGCGGTAAGAGGCGGCGCTGATGCCCAAGACCCGGGCGGCCTGGGGCGAGGTCAGGTCGTCGAAGAGGTGCAGCGCCAGTGCCTCCTGCTCGGTGGCGCTCAACTGCCGCCAGGCCGCGGCCACATCCACGCGCTGGGCGACGAAGTCGGCCTCCCCGTCGTGGGTCGGCTCGCCCGCCCGGGTCAGCGCGGCCAAGCGCACGCTCAAGGCTTGGCGCCGTTCGCCCCCACGGCCGGCGTTGAGCAGGCAGTGGCGGGTGATGCCGAACAGCCACGCCCGCGCATCCTCGTGCCGTGCAGGGACCTCGTCGATGCGCCGCCAGGCCACGAGGAAGGCGTCGGCGGCGACGTCCTCGGCGTGGGAGAGGTGTGCGCGGCGCGCCGCGAAGCGCAGGACGTCCGGGTACGCCTGGACGTACAACGCCCGGAAGCGCGTCTCCCGGTCGGGCTGCAGTGCTCTCACACCCCTTACCTGTCCAGCACGACCCGCAGTGTTACACCGCCGATGCGCGGACTGCGCTGACTGATCCGCAGCGCGAGCGATCTACCGCCTCTCGACAAGTCCGTGAAGTCGCCGGGCCGCCCCGGACCGCGCTCTGTCCGCGGGATGACCGTGAAGTCGTGAGCAGCGGTGTAGGCGGCCTCACTTCCGGGCTGACCAGACCGTCCCTACCAGCTTGCTGTGCTCCTTCCAGCACTGGTCCACCGCCGCGAGGAAGGCCTCGTCGGCGGCCTCGGGATCGGCCTCACCTTCGTAGTTGGCGCTGACCTCGAAGCCCAGTTGCCCGTCGTTCCACCTCAGTTCCGAGGGCTCGTAACCAGCGATGCTGACGCAGTCGCGGTCTGCGGTGACGGCCTGCTCGTACTCGGCATCGCTCACCTGGCCGTCCTTGAGGATCGCGGCCTGCGGAGCCGGGGCATCCTCGGCCAGTCTTGCGATGGCTGTGGGGTCGTCAGCAGCCCGCATCGCGATGGCGGCAGGGTCGGCGGGGTCAAGGCCGTTGGAGCAGGCCGAGATCGACAGGAAGGCTGCGGCAGCGAGCACGAGTGCGGCGTAGCGCCGTCGGCTGTGGCGCATGGACCCTCCCAAGGTCGCTGATCTGAGCATCCTGCCAGCCGAGCGAGGCCGCGAGGAGGCGAGGAGGCGAAGACGGTCAGACGGACATCGCCATGTGCGGGCGTCGCCGGCCGCTCACGATCGCGCGGACGGCGGGATGACCGCGAGGTCGTCTCCGAGCTGTAGAAGGGCGTTGCTCACGTCGTGGACGTCTGCGCCGGGGTCGGCATCCTGGCGGGTGGTTGGTTGTTGAAGGCGCCGGGTGGTCGAAGAGACCGCCACGCTCCCGCTCGACCACGACCGCGCCGTCGCGTCGGCCGCTCGCGACCGCGTGAGGAGCCTGTCTCAGGCGTGTACGACCAGGTGCACCTTGTTATCAGCATCCGCACCCTCGTGAACGCAGCGGTTCCGATGGGTGCAGCTGCTCCTTGACGTGAGGAGGCGTGTACTGGGTAGCCTGCTCTCGAGCCCCCGATGGGCGAGACGAAGGAGGAGCACCTCCCGGCCAGGCGATGACCCGGCCGGTTCCCCGCCGCCCGGGGGCTCGTCGTTCGGTGCATCTCGCACCGGTCCGTTGCTCCCGTGCACCTCATCCACGCACAGGAGCGCCCGTGACCGCCTCGTTCAACCACACGATCATCGCCAGCCTCGACCGTGAGCAATCGGCTGCCTGGTACCGCGACCTCCTCGAAGCCCAAGACGCTCCGGTCTGGGGGCCCTTCACGAACCTGCTGATCGGGGCGGGCGTCCTGCTGCAGTTCGCCGAGCCGCCGGTGGACGTTCAGATGCAGCACTACGCCTTCCTCCTGGACGATGAGCACTTCGACCGCGCTTACGCCAAGCTCGTCGAGCGCGGCGTCGAGCACTGGGCCGATCCTCAACGGCAACAGCCCGGCCGGTGGAACACCGAGCACGGCGGCCGTGGCGTCTACGTCATGGACCCCGCAGGGCACGGGATCGAACTGCTGACCCGTCCCTACGTCTGAGGCCGGACAACAAGATGTTCGACGATCATGAAAACGCTTGGTCATCGACATGAGATCAAGATCATCAAGTGGCCGTCATGGCGCGGATCGCGGGATGACCAGATGCTCAGCCCTTGGCTCAGCGAAGGCTTCGGATCGAGGTCCAGTCGGCGACGTCGCACTGGTGATGCTCGTCGTCGCCAGTCGCTACAACCGTGCCGTCGGCACGTAGTCCAAGGGTGTGAACGGATCCGGCCGCCACCGCGATGACCTGGCGCCACCTAGCGACCTCGCACTGACCGCGGTTGTTGCCGCCTGCCGCGACCACTCGACCACCTGTCGTGACCCCGACGCTGTGATAACTACCGGCCGCGACGCTCACGACGTCCGTCCAGGTATCGACATCGCAGGCGCCTGTCGAACGATCGCCGGCCGCGAGGACACGTCCGCTGTCGGTGAGAGCGAGCGTGTGCAGGTAGCCGGCTGCGACAGCGGTGACGCTGCGCCAGCTCTCGACCGCGCACTGCCCCCGACGATCGTTCCCGGCGGCGACCACCGTGCCATCGGCCCTAGCCGCCACGGAATGCCAGTCGCCGCACGTCAAGCTGACAACCTCCCGCCACTGACTGACGTCG
Organism: Kineococcus esterisolvens; assembly: GCF_050871405.1. NCBI lineage: Bacteria > Bacillati > Actinomycetota > Actinomycetes > Kineosporiales > Kineosporiaceae > Kineococcus > Kineococcus esterisolvens. The sequence continues at coordinate 36,516 of NZ_JBJLRI010000040.1, read as the reverse complement.
CACGCGCCCTCCCGCTGCCGCCCGACGGCCAGCACTGCGCCGTCCTTGAGAATCCCCAGAGTCCGGCGCCAACCAGCGGCGATGCCTGTCACCCCACCCCACGCAGCCACGTCGCACTGACCGTCAGCGTTCCAGCCCGTCGCCAGCACCGTGCCGTCCGCGCGGAGACCGACGCTGTGAGATCGTCCGGTGTTCGACGCCGAGTGCACGTTGCCTGCGGCTACGCCAACGATGTCGGCCCACTCCTCGACAAGGCACTCACCCGCCGCGCCCTCGCCGGCGCACAAGACAGTGCCGTCCCAACGAACCCCCAGCGAGTGCCGGCGGCCCGCGGCAACGACAGAAGTGCTCACGTGCATCACCCTGGCACGTCCCCCTGACGCCCCTACACGGCGCCACGCTCGCTCTTCGACATAGTGATTCGTTCTGCGCGTCGGATCAGGGCTGATCGAGGACTGCAGGGACTGGTCGCGAAGACGTCCTCCTGGTGCGCTCAGCGGGCTTGGGGTCCCATGCGCAGAAGGAGGACGTCGTGAACAAGGCTAGCCAGATCTCTCGTGGTGACAAGAGCCGCAACGCCCGCCTGGGGCGGCTGCGCGAGCTCGTTCCGGTCACCTCCGCGATCGTCGGCATCGACCTGGCCGATGCCAAGCAGATGGTCGTGGTCTGTGATCACGACTCCCGCGTCCTGGCCCGCAAGACCTTCCGCGTCCGCGCGTGGGACCTGGGCCTTGCGCTGGACTGGGCCGCGGCCAAGGCCGCCAGGGCCGGGTTCGCGGGCGTCACCGTGGCGTGCGAGCCGATCGGTCACCGCTGGCGGATCCTGGGCCAGCTCGCCGAGCAACGCGGCATGGCGTTCGTCTGCGTGCAGCCGCTGATCTCCGCCTGGGCCAGGCGTGGGGAGGACCTGACCACGGACAAGACCGACGAGAAGGACGCGGTGGTCATCGCCCGCCTGGCTGCGCAGCTGCGCTGCTACGTCCCCGAGGTGGTGGATGAGACGTGGGGACGGCTGCGTCACCTCGGTGCTTGCCGCGAACGGCTGCTGACCAAGCTGACCGCTCATGTCCAGCAGATGCGGGATCTGCTGGAGTGCGTGTGGCCGATGTCGCTGGAGGCGGCGAACTACCCGTTCCGGTCCAGGACCTGGATGGCGACGATGCAGGTCATCCTCGAACGTGACGGCGCGGACTTCGCCCGGACCAAGCGGTTGGGCCTGGCCCGGTTGGAAAAGCTCGTCCGCAAGGAGGTGATCCGTTGGGGCGCGGAAAAGCCGACGCTGCGCATCACCGGCAACCTCTTCGCTGCCCTCGACGATGAGGCGGGAGTGCTGACGCATCGGCCGGGCGCGTTGGAACGGGTCGGGTTCGTCCTGGATGACTTCTTCCACGCCCGCCGCCGACGCGTCGACGTCGAAGAACGGATGACCGCGGTGCTGGAAGACCTGGGCGTGAAGGACCTGGCTGGCTCGATCCCGGGCCTGAGCGCGATCGCGGTGGCAGCGATCCTGGCCGAGACCGGTGATCCGCGCCGGTTCACCTCGGCGCGGGCGTTGGTCAAGCACGCCGGGCTGGCGCCCCGAGAACGCTCCTCGGGGACGTTCGTGGGGCGCACGAAGGTGACTGGGCAGGGGCGGCCTGGGCTGCGGTTGGCGGCTTGGCGCGGGGTCTGGGCGACGGTGCAGCACAATCCTGTCCACGCCGCCCGCTACGAGCATCTGACGCACCGGGAGCACAACCGCCTCAAGCCCACCCAGGCCCAGGCGGCAGTCGCCGCGGCGCTGCTGCGTCAGCTGCACGCCGTCATCGTCACCGGCCGGCCATGGGGCGCCGAGGTCGCCACCCACGGGATGCGGCGCCGAGCTCAGCAGGTCGCGGCATGAGCGGCTGAAGCACCACAAGGCTCACTCGAGCATCGCCGGAGGTCAGCTCCAGGCGTCCTGCGTCACCTGCCGGCGGGGCGAGCTCCTCTCGACATTGAGGCCGATCGCGGACCTCAGCCCGCCTCCACCGGGAGCCACAACTCGCACGTCGCGACACTGAAGTCCTCGCTGCGTTCGAGCACCGCGACGATCTCCGGCCCAGGCCGCAGGCGCCAGGGGTTGGAGGGGAACCACTGCGTCGCGGTGGCGGCCCAGGTCTGCTGCAAGGTCGCGGGGTGGGGCCCGGCGCTGCGGAAGACCGCCCACGCGCCGGCCGGCACCTCGACGCCGTCCAGCCCCTCGGGCACGGGCGTGTCGCGGCGGAGCGCGACTGCGTGCAGGTGGGTCAGCTCGCTGCCCTCGGCGCGGTCGGGATCGAGGTCGTCGCTGACCGCGAGGAGACCGGCAGGTTCCATCTCGCTCAGCGCCTTCAGCCGCCGGTGCTCCGCCTCCGGGACGGAGGCGACGTGCTCGGCGATGTGCGGGTTCACGCCGGAGCGGGTCAACGGCACGCGAGCCGCGTGGCCCGCGAGCCGGAACGCCGGGTGGTCGAGGATGCGGACGTGCATGGGGGCGCTCCCTTCCACGGTCAGGTGGAACTTCAGGTGTGGTTGTGCGCGCAAGGGGCCGCCCTCGCGGCGCGCGTGCGCTGGACCGGTGCCGTGCACCGAGCGGAACGCACGGCCGAAGGCCTCGCTCGAGCCGTACCCGTAGCGCACGGCGATGCTCAGCAGGTCCTCGCGGCCGCTGACGACGTCGGTCGCGGCGAGGGTCATGCGCCGGCGGCGCACGTACTCCGACAGCGGCATCCCGGCCAGCGAGGAGAACACCCGGCGCAGGTGGTGCTCGGTCGTGCCGAGCGCCCTGGCCCACGCGCCGACGTCGATCTCGTCGGTGAGGTGCTCCTCGACCAGGTCGACGAGCTGGTTGAGCATCGAGATCACCGGGCCTCCTCCCGGTGTCCACTGTGGCCCGGTGCAGCTCACCCGCACCCGATCGTTGCCGATCGGCTGCGATCGGCTGCGACCGGACGCGGTCGGCTGCGACCGGACGCGGTCGGACGCGGTCGGTGCCCCGGGCGACTCCTCGTGCGGCCCGTCCACGGCGCAGCCCGGCACCACCGCGCACGGTGCGGGTGCGCGAGGTGGAGCAACCGCCGCGAGCGAGCGCCGTCCAGAGCCGTCACCACCTGGGCTCACCCGGTGATCCGGCCCACCGACGGCCCCGCACCCCGGGCCGCGCCCACCGCGCGTCCACCGGCCGCGCGTGCCCGCACCATCGGCACCTCCCCTCGCGCCCACGCGCGGGCGGCTGCGGTCGCCTCTCGTGGTCGCGGGTCGTGCGGCTGCTCGTGCTCGAAGCGGTCGAGGACGTGCTCGGCGCGCTCGGCGGCCCACGGGGCGAGCAGTCGGTGGTGCTCGTCGCTCAGCGTGCCGCCTCGGCGGACGGTCACCGTGCGGTGGTCACGGACCCGGGGCAGGACCACCGCGGCCCCGCCTCCCGGTGGACGAGGACGACCGTGCCGGCCGCGCGGTGAGACCCGCAGGACCTGGACGTCGCGGTCCAGCGCAGCAGCGGTCCCCGAGCAGGACGCGCGCAGCCGCGTCACGACCGCTCACCGCCCCGGCGCACCCGACGGCGGTGCGGACCCGATCGCCGCCGGTGGTGCCGACGTGCGCAGCGGGCCGGAGGGCCCGCCCGACGACCACCCTCAGGACGAGCGCGGGGGGCGCACCGGCTCCGCGTGCGCGTTGACCGCCGCGACCACCGCCCGCCGCGCCACCTGCGCCACCTCGCGCAGCGCCTGCGCGCGCGAGGTGGCCTCGAAGCTGGTGACGGCCGCGCCGTCGTCCTCGGCGGCCAGCTCCACGATGGCGAGCACCCGCGCGGCCGTCTGCAGCACCCTCGCCGCGCGCGGCGCGGTGCCCGGAGGCAGGGCGTCGCGGGCCAGACCGCCGTCGCGCACGGCGGTGATGCGGTCGGCGGCGTCCTCGCGCCAGCGGGCCACGTCCAGCGACGCCAGCGCCCGCGTGGCCGTGGCCAGCGCCAGGCGCAGCTCCCGCTCGGAGTCGGCGACGCTGGAACTCTCCGGAGCCCGTCGCGGCGCCGCGCCCAGCACCGACCACGTCACCATCGCCCCCGGCTCCCACACCGAGCCGAAGTCCGTCACCTCCGGCACCAGCGCCCAGCGCGCGGGGCCGCCGGGCACCTCGGCCAGCACGCACTCCCCGGCCTCCAGCGCCGCGACGTTCACCGCCGCCGGCCCCGGCAGCGCGCCGGGGTCGCCGGGTACCGGCAGCGCCAGCAGCAGCGGACCGCACCCGGCCGCGGCCAGCGCGGCCAGCAGCCCGGCCAGGTCCTCGGACCGGGGGGGCCCGGTCCGAGGACCGGGGGCGTCGGCGGCCCAGCGCACCGCGTGCGGTTCGTCGTCGCGCACCACCGCGGCGACCGCGGCGTCCAGGCCCGCGGCACCGGTCAGCACACCGGTGCCCCAGGCCGCCAGCCGCGCGGATCGGGGCAGGTCCAGCACGTGCCGCAGCCTACGACGGCGCCGGGCACCCCCCACCGGCCCACCACCGCACCCTCGTTAGGGTTCCCCCGTGCCTACCGCCGGGAACACCGCCGCCGACGCCTCCGCCGACGTGCCCGCCGACGAGGTGCTGGGGCTGTCCGCCGTGACCGTGCGGCGCGGCACGAGCGTGATGCTGGACGCCGTGGACCTGCGGGTGCGGGAGGGCGAGCGCTGGGTGGTGCTGGGCCCCAACGGCGCCGGCAAGTCCACGCTCTTGTCGGTGGCCGCCGCCCGCCTGCACCCCACCAGCGGCGCCGTGCGGGTGCTGGGGGAGACCCTCGGGCGCGTCGACGTCTTCGAGCTGCGCCCGCGCATCGGCCTGGCCAGCACGGCGCTCGCCCGCTCGGTGCCCGGCCGCGAGCGCGTCCAGGACGTCGTGCTCACGGCCGCCTACGGCGTCACCGGGCGCTGGCAGGAGGCCTACGACCCCGACGACGAGGACCGCGCGCTGCAGCTGCTGGACCTGCTGGGCGTGGTGCACCTGGCCGCCCGGGCCTTCGCCACCCTCAGCGACGGCGAGCGCAAGCGCGTGCAGATCGCCCGCGCCCTCATGACCGACCCCGAGCTGCTGCTGCTGGACGAGCCGGCCGGCGGGCTGGACCTGGGTGGGCGCGAGGACCTGCTGCGGCGCCTGACCGCCCTGGCCGCCGACCCCGCCGCCCCCACCACGGTGATGGTCACCCACCACGTCGAGGAGATCCCGGTGGGCACCACCCACGCCCTGCTGCTGCGGGCCGGTCGCGTGGTCGCCGCGGGGCCGGCCGAGGAGGTCCTGACCTCCGCGCCGCTGTCGCAGACCTTCGGCCTGCCGCTGTCGCTGGAGCGCCGCGGCGGCCGTCTGACCGCGCGCGCCGTCTGACCGCGCGCCGTCTGAGCGGCACCGGGCCTGCGCCGGGCGCGGGGACGGGCTCGCGGACCGGTTCAGGGCCTCAGCAGCTGCCGGTCGTAGCCGCCGTGCTCGGCGTGCGAGTAGCGCAACCGCAGGTGCTGGCCGTCGGGGGAGGACTGCCAGAACTCCACGCGGGAGGCGTCCACCGCCCACAGCCGCCACGCGGCCGCGACCACCGACGGCTCCAGGGCGACCAGGTCGTCGACGTCGGCGAACTCGTCGGACAGGTGCGCCTCGTCCAGGGGGCGGCTCTGGCGCTCCAGCAGCGACTCGGCGCGCCCGTGCGCCGGCTGCTGCAGGAAGTCGCGCGCCGCGCGCTCCTCGTCGGCCACCCGCACCCGCCCGCGCACCCGCACCTGCCGGCCCTGCTGCGGCCAGTAGAACACCAGCGCCGCCACCGGCACCGAGGCCAGCTGCCGGCCCTTGGGGCTGCCGGCGCCCGAGGCCACCCACAGCGCCGACTCGGCCACGTCCTTGAGCACCAGCACCCGCGCGTCCGGGCGCCCGGCGGCGTCCACGGTGGCCAGGGTCAGCGCGTGCGGCTCCGGAACGCCCGCCGCGACCGCCTGGTGCAGCCAGGACACCAGCAGCTCCAACGGGTCCGCGGGGGCCGCGGCGGGGTCGAACGGCGGCGGCTGGGCCGTCAGCAGGGGCAGGTCGCGCAGCCAGTCGCGCAGCGAGGGGCCTTGCGGGTCCGGCCCGGGGCGCTGCGGCGACGGCGCGTCCGCCGGGTTCGGGGACCAGGGGCGGGCCGTGCGTGTCACGTCACGAAGGTACCCGCGCCGCGCTGCTGCGGCGTCCTCGGCGCCCCGCGTCGGGCCCACCGGCACCGTTCAGGGGCCGGCGTTCCACAGCGCCCGGTAGTAGGCGGTGCGTCCCGGGTCCGGGGCCACCCCGTAGGCCTCCAGGAAAGCCCCCTCCCAGCCCGGCCCGTAGTTCCACTCCAGGCTCATCGTGGCCACGGCCAGGTCCGCCCAGCGGTCGGCCACGCCAAGGGCGCCCAGGTCCACGTGCGCCACGGCCTCGCCGTCCTCGCCCAGCAGGGTGTTGGGCGCGCACGCGTCGCCGTGGCACACCACCAGCCGGTCCACCGGCGGCGGGTCACCCAGGGCCGAGACGTCACCCACGGCGGCCGCCAGCCGGTGGTGCACCGACCACGTGAAGGGGCACTCGTGCACCGGCAGGCGCTCGTGCAGGGCGCGCAGCCCCCTCCCCAGCGCGGGCACCGCGACCCCGGGCAGGGCCAGCCAGCGCGGGGTGACCGCCGAGGCGCCGGGCAGCGCGGCCGTGAGCAGCCAGGAGCCCTCCGCGTCGGCGCCGTGCCCCAGCACGCGCGGCACCGGGGTGAACGCCGCCGCCCAGGCCAGCCGCGGCACCTCGGCAGCCAGGTCCAGCGGCGCACCGGCGGGCGCCCACTTGCAGAAGCGGGCCCCGCCGTCCGCCCCGCCGTCCGTCGCGTCGCCGGGCCCGTCGAGGCGGAACGTCAGGCCGCCCACGGCGTTGACCCACACGGCCCGCGCGCGGGCGCCGCCGGTTGCGCGCCGCACCGCTGCGGGCACCGGCAACGGTCCGGCGGGGATGCTCACCTGCCCACCGTAGGGGCGCGTCGAACCGGGCGGGCCGCGACCCCGTTGTGCCGGTGGACCCGGTGCGTCGAGCGCGCCGGTGGGAGGGAGGGCGCGGTGGCCGACGCCGACGAGCAGCTGGTGCGGGCGCTGCACGACGAGCACGCCGACGCCCTGTTCGGGTACGTGCTGTCCCTGACCGGGGATCGCGCCGAGGCGCAGGACGTCGTCCAGGAGACCCTGCTGCGCGCCTGGCGGAACCCCGGGGCGCTGGACCCGGCCACCGGCTCCAACCGGGGGTGGCTGTTCACCGTGGCGCGCCGGCTGGTCATCGACCAGCGACGCTCGGCGCGCGCCCGGCGCGAGAGCGTGCGCGCGCAGGTGCCCGAGACGTCGGTGCTGGACGAGTCCGACCAGGTTCTGCAGCAGTGGGTGGTCGCCCAGGCCCTGCAGCGGCTGTCGCCGGAGCACCGGGCCGTGCTGCTCGAGTGCTACTTCCGGGGCCGCTCGGTCGCCGAGGCCTCCCGTGCGCTGGGCGTGCCGGCGGGCACGGTGAAGTCGCGCACCCACTACGCCCTGATGAACCTGAGACTGGCCCTGCAGGAGATGGGGGTGAGCCGCTGATGAGCACCGGAGCCGGTGACCCGTTCTCCCTCGACGCCGGCGCCTACGTGCTGGGGGCGCTGCCGCCCGCCGAGCGCGAGGCCTTCGAGGAGCACCTGGCCGGCTGCGCCGGCTGCCGCGGCGCGGTGGAGGACCTGGCGGGCCTGCCGGGGCTGCTCTCGCGCGTGCCGGCCGAGGTGGTGGCCGCTCCCGACGAGGGCGCCCCCGCGCCGCTGCGCGCGCCCGGCACCCTGCTGCCGCAGCTGCTGCGCACCGTGCGGGCCCGCCGCCGGCGCCGCCGCCTGCTGCTGGCCGGCGGTGCCGTCGCGGCGTGCCTGCTGACGGGGGCCGGTGCCGTGGCGCTGCTGCCCGACCCCGGTGCGGCCGGGCCGGCGCGGTCGCTGGAGCCGCTGCTCCCCGTGCCGTTGACGGCCACCGCACAGCTGACCGAGGCGGCCTGGGGCACGCAGGTGGACCTGGTGTGCGCCTACGCCTCCGACGGGGCCGAGGAGGCCTCCACGTACGCGCTGGTGGTCACCGACACCGACGGCAACGACCAGCGCATCGGCACCTGGACCGCCCACCCGGGTCGCGACGCCCGGCTGAGCGGGGCCACGGCCTTGACCCCCGAGCAGATCGCCGCGGTGGAGGTCCGCACGCTGCAGGGCACCGCCGTGCTGCGCCTGGACGAGGCCGCGGCCGGCTCGTGAGGCGCCGGCGTCAGGCGGCGTCGATCTCGTCGGCGATGCGCTGGACCATCACCACGTACCAGTCGGCGCGGTTGTACCGGAACAACGCACCGGACTCCCCGCCGCGCCCGGCACCGGCGCCGTTGGCGCACAGGTAGCGCGCTGCGCTGAAGACCGCGTCGGCGGGGTCCCGGGCGTCGGTGTCGCCGTCGCCGTCGCCGTCGACGCCGTAGGCCGCGAACGTGGCCGGCATGAACTGCATCGGCCCGATCGCGCCGGCCGACGACGGGCCGACGTCGCGGCCGTGACCGCTCTCGACCTGGCCGACGGCCTGCAGCAGCGCCGGGCGCATCCCGGGGCACGTCGTCGCCGCGCGCGCGTACAGGTCGGCGTAGTCGGCCGGGGCGCTGCCGGCGCGCACGCCGGTGGTGGGGGGGGGGGGGGGGGGGGGGCGGGGCCGGGCCCGCCACCTCGCGCGCCGCGGCCAGCGCCCGCTCGGCCTCCTCGGCCGCCCGCAGCCTCGCGGCGTCCGCGTCCAGCGCCGCGAGGTGCTCCTGCGCCTGCTGCAGGGCCTGCGCCAGCAGGTCCGAGCGCGCGGCCAGTTCGCGCAACGCCGCGACTCCGTCCACCGCGGCGCGGTCGGCTTCGGCCGAGGCGGCAGCGGCTGCCGCGGCGCGCGCGGCGGCCTCCGTGCCGACGGCCGCAGTGGCGCGCCCGCCGGCGGTCAGCGCCCGCTCCCCGGACAGGTCCCGGGCCCTCAGGGCCGCGGCGGGATCGGTGCCGGACAGCAGCGAGCGCACCAGCGCGTAGGCGTCGGTGGCGCCCAGGCCGCCGGCGGGCCCCATGTAGAGGGCGCGCGCCCGGCGGGCGCCGTCGCCGCTCGCGCTGTGCGCGGCGGTCCGCTGACGCCGGGCGTCCTCCTCGGCGCGGACGGCCGCGACGGCGGCGGTCCGGGCGGCGGCCCGCTGCCGCTCCAGGGCGTCGTGGACCTCCCGGGCGCGGGCACCGGCCCGCTCGGCGGCAGCGCGGGCGGCCTCCGCGTCGGTGCCGGTCGTGCTGCCGGTCGCGGTGCCGGTCGCGGCGGCCGGTACGACGGGCACCCCGGCGAGCGTGAGCGCCAGCGCGGTGATGAGCGCACCGCTCAGGGCGGTGGCGCGGGGGCCGCGTCGGCGCTGCGTGCCTCTCACCCGCACCGGGTCGGCAGGTGGGGGTCCGCCCTTGAGCCCGGAGCAGGACCGCGACGAGCTGTGACCATGCGGTCACACCACTGTGCTCGCGCGCAGCGCCGACGGTGGCCGGTGGTGCAGCCGGGGTCCGTCGCGACCGACGGGAGGAGGCGGACGTGGCAGCACCGGGGGGCCGGGCACGCAGGACGGCGGCGCGTGCGGCCCCGCCCGGCACCGCCCCGCGCCGCCTGGGCCGGTGGCGGCACCGGCTGGACGCTCTCGCCGCGCACCCCGAGCGGCTGCGGCTGGTGCTCCACCCCGTGGTGGACGTGGCGGGCGGTCGCTGCTGCACCGGGCCCTGCAGCTGCGCCGTCGGCCCCCGCACGGCACCTTCCTGAGCGTCAGCACCGCTCCCGCCCCGCTGGTCGACGACCGCGTGACGCGCCTGCTGCAGGGGGCGGACCTGACGTCGGTGGTCCCGGAGGCCACCGAGCACACCGACTTCGACGCCGCCGCGTCGGCCGCCCCGCCGGCCGCGCTGCGCGAGCGCGGCGCCAGGGTCGCCCTGGACGACGTGGGCACCGGCCGCCGAGCTGGACGTGCTGCGCTCCACGGGGGTTCCGCGGGTCCGGGGCCACCTGCTGGCCGCCGGAACGGCGGATCGCCACCACCCTGGCCCCGGGGACCGCCGTGCCCGAGGCCGCGGCCCAGGCGGTCTCGCGCCCGGCGCCGGTGCGCTTCGACCCGCTGCTGTGCACCGACGCGACGGGCCGCTGCGTGGGCGTGGTGGGCGTCGGGGACGTCGTGCTGGACCTGGCGGGCGAGCCCACCGGACAGGCGTCGGGGCGCGCCGGCGGCCCGTCCCCGGAGCGGGGGTGCCGGCGTGGAGGCGTTCCGGTGCGGGGACGTGGTGCCCGGCCGTCTCCGCGAGTTCCTCGGCGTGGACCGCGAGGACGTGCTGGCCCAGGTGGGCGAGCACGCCCGCACCGACCACGGGCTGGAACCCGACGACGCCCCCGTGCGGGCCGTCGAGGAGCGGGTGCGCGACGCGTGAGCGCACCGGGCGGCCGCGGTGCAGCCGGTGGGTCGTCCGGACGGGGCCGTCCCGGCGGGGCGCCCGGCGGGTCAGCCGGACAGGCGCGCCGGGAAGCCCCCCGTGGCGACCGGGCCCCAGCGCTCGGGCGTGATGCGCAGCAGGCACTTGCCCTGCCGCGCCATCGCCTCGCGGTACTCGTCCCAGTCGGGGTGCTCGCCGGAGATGGAGCGGAAGTACTCCACCAGCGGCTCCAGCGCCTCCGGCAGGTCCAGCACCTCCGCGGTGCCGTCCACCTGCACCCACGCGCCGCCGAAGTCGTCGGAGAGCACCAGCACGCAGGCGCGCGGGTCGCGCCGGGCGTTGCGGGTCTTGGCGCGCTCGGGGTACGTGGCGACGACGATGCGCCCGGCCGCGTCCACGCCGGCGGTCACCGGCGACATCTGGGGCGAGCCGTCCGCGCGGAACGTCAGCAGGACGACGTGGTGGCGGCCGCGGACGAAGTCCAGCAGGCCCTCGCGGTCGACGCGGGTGGTGGTGGCGACGGTGGGCGGCACGCTGGGCCACGCTACCCCGCCCGCCCGGCACCTGCCGCCGGGTCGCGGTGGCCCGGCCGGGGTGGCCCAGGCGGCCGCGGTGGCCGAGGCTGGTCGCCGTGAGCACCGCTGAGCGCACCGTGGGGGTGGAGGAGGAGTACCTGCTGGCCGACCCCGTCGACGGCGCCGCGCGCCCCGACGCGCCGCGGGTGCTGGGCGTGCTGGCCGCCGGGCGCGGCGAGAGCGAGCTGCACCGCGAGCAGGTCGAGACCGGCAGCGCCCCGCACACCTCCCTGGCCGGGCTGCGCGCGGACCTGCTGGCGCGGCGCCGGGAGCTGGCCGCGGCCGCCGCGGGCGGCCCGGGCGGGAGCGCACCCCCCGGCGGCAGCCTGCTGCTCGCGCTGGGCACCCACCCCGGCGGCGGGGAGCCGACCCTGTCGGCGGGGCCGCGCTACGAACGGCTCCGCGAGCGCTTCGGGCTGCTCGCGCGCGAGCAGCTCACCTGCGGCTGCCACGTGCACGTGGGGGTGGCCGACCGCGACGAGGGCGCGGCCGTGCTGGACCGGCTGCGCCCGTGGGCGCCGGTCCTGCTGGCGCTGAGCGCGAACTCGCCGTTCTGGGAGGGCGTGGACACCGGTCACGCCAGCTACCGCTCGCGGGTGTGGGACCGCTGGCCGACCGCCGGGCCCAGCGCGGCCGTGGGGGACGCGGCCGGCTACGACGCGCTGGTGCGCCGCCTGCTGGCCACGGGGGTGCCGCTGGACGCCGGGATGGTCTACTTCGACGTCCGGCTCTCCGCCCGCTACCCCACGGTCGAGGTGCGGGTGGCCGACGTGTGCCTGCGCGTGGACGACGCGGTGCTCCTGGCCGGCCTGGTGCGGGCCCTGGCCGACACCGCCGCGGCCGAGCACCGCGCCGGGCGCCCGCCCCTCGACGTCGGGGTGGAGGTGCTGCGCCTGGCGTCCTGGCGCGCCGCGGTCGACGGGGTGGACGGCGACCTGGTCCACCCGCTGACCGGCACCCCGCGCCCGGCCGCGCAGGTCGTGGGCGACCTCGTCGAGCACGTGGCCGGCGCCCTGGCCCGCAACGGCGACGAGGACGCCGTGCGCGCCGGGGTCGCCGCGGTGCTGGAGCGGGGCACCGGCGCGCGGTGGCAGCGCTCGGCCGTCGCGGCCGGCGGGGTGCCGGCGATGCTGCGCCGCGCGGCGCGGCTGACGCTCGACGAGGCGGAGCGGGGCTGACGTCCGCGCCGGGTGCGCGTGCTCGTCGAGGGCGCCGTGCGGCCGCGCCCGGCGGCGGGGTGGGCACCCGTCGGCCCGCCTGCCCGTGCCGTGCCGTCCCGGCACGCCGGGGCGACCGTGTCGCACCCGCCCCCTAGCCTGCGGGTGTGTCGATGGAGTCGGCCGCCTGGCACTCCCTGTGGAGGGCCACCAGCGCGGAGCAGCAGAAGCGGCCGGTCTCGCGGGCCACGGTCCAGCGCGTGCTCGCCCTGGCCCGGGAGCGGCGCGCGCGCCTGGCGGTGTTCGTCGCCGGCAGCGTCGCCACCGCGGTCCTGGCGGTGGCCTCCCCGGTCCTGGCGGGCCGGGCGGTGGAGGCCGTCACCGCCGGCGACTCGCGGCGCGTGGTGGTGCTGGCGCTGCTCATCGCGCTGGTGGCCCTGGTCGAGGCCGGCCTGGGCCTGTGGGTGCGCTGGCTGTCGTCCACGCTGGGCGAGGACCTCATCCTGGACCTGCGCACCCGGGTCTTCGACCACGTGCAGCGCATGCCGGTCGCGTTCTTCAACCGCACCCGCACCGGTGCCCTGGTCAGCCGTCTCAACAGCGACGTGCTGGGGGCCCAACGGGCGTTCTCCGGCACCCTGTCCGGGGTCGTGGGCAACGCCGTGGCGGTGGTGCTGACGGCCGCGGTGATGCTGTCCACCTCCTGGCGGGTGACGGTGCTGGCCCTGCTGCTGCTGCCGGTGTTCCTGGTGCCGGCGCGGCGCATGGGCGGGCGCCTGGCGGCCCTGTCGCGGGAGTCGGCGCAGCTGAACGCGGCGATGACCAACCAGTCCACCGAGCGCTTCTCCGCACCCGGCGCCACCCTGGTCAAGCTCTTCGGCCGCCCCGAGGAGGAGTCCGCGGCCTTCGCGGCGGCCGCCCGGCGGGTGCGCGACATCGGCGTGCGCACCGCGGTGCTGAACTCGGTGTTCATCACCAGCCTCACGCTGGCCTCGGCCCTCGCCCTGGCCCTGGTGTACGGGGTGGGCGGGCTGGCCGCCATCGGCGGGGCGCTGGACGCCGGCAGCATCGTCACCCTCGCGCTGCTGCTGACGCGCCTGTACGCGCCGCTGACGGCGCTGGCAGGTGCGCGGGTGGACGTCATGAGCGCGCTGGTCAGCTTCGAGCGGGTCTTCGAGGTGCTGGACCTGGTGCCGCTCGTGCGCGAACCCGAGCGTCCGCGGGCGCTGCCGGCCGGGCCGCTGACGGTGCAGTTCGACCACGTCGACTTCGCCTACCCGGCCGCCTCGGAGGTCTCGCTGGCCTCCCTGGAGGACGTCGCCGTCCTGGACGCCCGCGGCGGCGTGCCGGTGGTGCACGACGTCTCGTTCCGCATCGAGCCGGGTCAGGTGGTGGCCCTGGTCGGTTCCTCGGGCGCCGGCAAGTCCACGCTCGCGCAGCTGCTGGCACGCCTGTACGACGTCAGCGGCGGCGCGGTGCGCCTGGGCGGCGTGGACGTGCGCGAGCTGAGCGCCGCCTCCATCCGCTCGGCGGTGGGCGTGGTCACCCAGGACGGGCACCTGTTCCACGAGTCGCTGCGCGCGAACCTGCGCCTGGCCCGCCCCGGCGCCTCCGACGAGGAGCTGCTGGCCGCGCTGCGCCGTGCCCGCCTGGGCGAGCTGGTGGCCTCGCTGCCCGAGGGCCTGGACACCGTGGTCGGTGAGCGCGGGTACCGCTTCTCCGGCGGTGAGCGGCAGCGGCTGACCATCGCGCGCCTGCTGCTGGCCCGGCCGCGCGTGGTCGTCCTGGACGAGGCGACCGCCTCCCTGGACTCCGCGTCCGAGGCCGCGGTGCAGGCCGCCCTGGACGAGGCGCTGGCCGGGCGCACCGCCCTGGTCATCGCCCACCGCCTGTCCACGGTCCGCGGCGCGGACCGGATCCTCGTGCTGGAGGGCGGGCGCGTGGTCGAGCAGGGCACCCACGGCGAGCTGCTGGCGCTGCGCGGGCGCTACGCGCACCTGTACGACACACAGTTCGCCGGAGCGTGAGCGCGGCCGCGTGGACCCTCGACCGCGCTGCCGGCCGGTGCTGCCGAGCCGGAGGCGGCCGCTGGTGCGCCGGGCCCGGAGCGCTCCTCACAGCCCGCCCGGCAGGCGTGAGCGAGTCGTGACGTGTTGGACACGCGGGGCTGACGGGCGTGAAACGCGCCTGGCCCAGCCTGGGGCCCACCCCGGGGCCACCGCCCCGGCCGCGGAGTCCTCGTCCGCGGTCCGCCGACCTTCCCGGAGCCAGCGCCGTGTCCTACGTGAGCCCTCCCGACTTCGTGACCAAGATGGTCGACGCCGGCCAGTCCAAGGTGCTAATGTCGACGCGCGACACGCTGGTGCGCGCCTACATGGCCGGTGCGATCCTGGCCCTGGCTGCCGCCTTCGCCGTCACGGTCACGGTGCAGACGGGCGACGCGCTCGTGGGGGCGTTGCTGTTCCCGGTCGGCTTCTCGATCCTGTACCTGCTGGGTTTCGACCTGCTGACCGGTGTCTTCACGCTCGTGCCGCTGGCCCTCATCGACCGCCGCCCGGGGGTCACGTGGCGCTCGATGCTGCGCAACTGGGGCCTGGTCTTCACCGGCAACCTGGCCGGGGCGCTGACCGTCGCGCTGATGATGTCGATCGTGGTCACGTTCGGCTTCTCCGTGGAGCCGAGCGAGGTCGGGCAGCGTCTCGGGGAGATCGGCGAGTCCCGCACCCTGGGCTACGCCGAGCACGGCGCCGCCGGGATGCTCACCCTGTTCGTGCGCGGCCTGCTGTGCAACTGGATGGTCTCCACCGGCGTCGTCGGCGCGATGATGTCCACCAGCGTGTCCGGCAAGGTCATCGCCATGTGGATGCCCATCATCGTGTTCTTCTACATGGGCTTCGAGCACTCGGTCGTCAACATGTTCCTGTTCCCCACCGGCCTGATGCTGGGCGGGTCCTTCTCCCTGGGCGACTACCTGGTGTGGAACGAGATCCCCACGGTCGTGGGCAACCTCGTGGGCGGGCTGACGTTCGTGGGCCTGGCCCTGTACAGCACGCACGCCCGCACCGGCCGCCCCCGCTCCGTGCCGCAGCAGGTCGGTGTGCGCGACGAGGTCCCCGCCCCCGTGCGTTGACGCACCCGCCCGACCCGACGACGGAGGACTTCTGTTGACTGCTTCGAGCCCCGTGCTGACCAAGACCGAGGCCGCCGCGGCCGTGCGCGCCGCGCGGGTGCGCACCGGCCTGAGCTGGGCGCAGATCGCCGACCGGCTCGGTGCCCCACCGGTGTGGGCGACCGCCGCGCTGCTGGGGCAGCACCCGCTGAGCGCCGAGCAGGCGCGGCTGGCCGGCGAGCTGCTCGGCCTGGACGAGCCGGTGCTCGCCGCCCTGCAGGACCAGCCGTACCGCGGCTCGGACCCCGCGCTGGCCTCCGACCCGACGATCTACCGCTTCCACGAGGCCCTGTCGGTGTACGGGCCGGCGCTGAAGGAGCTCATCCACGAGGAGTTCGGCGACGGCATCATGAGCGCCATCAACTTCAGGGTCGACGTCTCGCGCCGGCCCGACCCCGACGGCGACCGCGTCGTGGTCACCTTCGACGGGAAGTTCCTCGACTACAAGTGGTGAACCCACCCCCTCTCCCGTGGTGATCACGCACCCGTGAGGGCTCGGCGGTGCCCGGTCACCTCGGGGGCGGGGCGGGGCCACGGCCGGTCAGGCGTCCGGTGGCAGGGCCCGCGCCGCCAGGCGCGCCAGCTGTTCCAGGTCCCCGGTGTCCACGTGCCCCAGCTGGCGGGCGATGGCGGCGGAGTGCCTGCCGCCGATCTCGCGCTGCCGCTGCGCACCGGCGTCCGTGAGGGCCACGACGACGCCGCGCCGGTCGCGCGGATCGGCCTCGCGGGCCAGCAGGCCGTGCCGCTCGAGCCGGTCTACGAGCCGGCTCAGCGACGGCTGCGGCAGGTACGCCTGCTCGCTGAGCTCACCCAGGCGGGCACGGCCGGTGGGGCAGCGCGAGAGGGTGTGGAGCACGTCGTACTCGCGCAGGCTCAGCCCGCCCCACACGTCGTCGGCGGCGAAGCGGCGCACCAGGGTGGCCTGCAGCCGGAACACCGCCTCCCACGCCTCGACCGCGGCCCGGGTGCGCCCCGGGCCGCGCCCGGCGACGCCCGTCGCCGTGTCGGCGGCGGCGGCGGCGGGGCCGTCAGGCACCCACGGCCTCGGCGCTGCCTGCGGCCAGGGCGGCGTCGCGCGCGGCCACCCGGCTGGCGTGGGTGGGCGGGTCGCTGGGCACGTGCGCCGGCCGGCGGGCCTCGAACTCGCGGCGCAGCACCGGCACGACCTGCTCGCCGAGCATGTCGATCTGCCGCAGCACCGTCGCCAGCGGCAGGCCGGCGTGGTCGATGAGGAACAGCTGGCGCTGGTAGTCGCCGAAGAACTCCTGGAACGTCAGGGTCTTCTCCACCACCTGCTCGGGGGCGCCGACGGTCAGCGGGGTCTGCGCGGTGAAGTCCTCCAGGGAGGGCCCGTGGCCGTAGACGGGGGCGTTGTCGAAGTAGGGGCGGAACTCGCGCACGGCGTCCTGGCTGTTCTTGGCCATGTACACCTGCCCGCCGAGGCCGACGATCGCCTGCTCCGGCGCGCCGTGCCCGTAGTGGGCGTAGCGCTGCCGGTACAGCTCGATGAGCCGGGCGTAGTGCTCCTTGGGCCAGAAGATGTTGTTCGCGAAGTAGCCGTCGCCGAAGTACGCGGCGATCTCGGCGACCTCGGGGGTGCGGATGGAGCCGTGCCACACGAAGGGCGCCACCCCGTCCAGGGGGCGGGGCGTGGAGGTGAAGGACTGCAGCGGGGTCCGGAACTGCCCGGACCACGTCACGACGTCCTCGTCCCACAGCCGGCGCAGCAGCTGGTAGTTCTCCACGGTGAGCTCGACGCTCTTGGAGATGTCCTTGCCGAACCACGGGTAGACCGGGGCGGTGTTGCCGCGGCCGAGCATGAGGTCGGTGCGCCCGCCGGACAGGTGCTGCAGCATCGCGTAGTCCTCGGCGATCTTCACCGGGTCGTTGGTGGTGATCAGCGTCGTGGACGTCGACAACGTGATGCGGCTGGTGCGCCCGGCCAGGTAGCCCAGCATCGTCGTGGGCGAGGACGGCACGAAGGGCCGGTTGTGGTGCTCGCCGGTGGCGAAGACGTCCAGGCCCGCCTGCTCGGCGTGCTCGGCGATGGTCATCATCGCGGCGATGCGCTCGGCCTCGGTCGGGGTCCGGCCCGTGGTGGGGTCGGGGGTGACGTCGCCGACGGTGAAGATCCCGAACTGCATGGTGGCCGCTCCTCGTGTAGTCCATGCACTTGCATGCACCTGCGCCAACGGGGCCCCCCGGTCCCGCATTCCCGCTGCGACGCCGCGTCCCCCGGACGGCTCCGGCGGACCGACGGCGCCTTCGACCGCGGACTGACCGCGGACTGACCGCGCACGGCCGGGCGCAGCGCGGTGCGGGGTACCCGGTCGGGGTCCGCGGGGAGCGGGCTCAGCCCGTGCGGGCGACCCGGATGATCTTCCGGCGCAACCACACGCGCCGCGCGCCACCCAGGTACAGGCGTACCCGGGCCAGCTCCCAGTGCCCGTACTCGGCCTGCTCGGTCAGCAGTTGGCGCGCCTGTGCGCGGCTGGTCTCCCGGGGCAGGGTGAGGACCCGGTACTCGTACTGTTCGCCGCCCGGGCGGCGCCCGGCGGTCCTGGTGTCAGCGGCCATCGCGACCATTGTCCACCCCCGGTGCCCCGGCGCGCGCGATCTGCGCGATGCGCGCGCGTCACGGGCCGGTCCTCTCCGCTACGGTCGGCACATGACGCCCGATCCGCGCGCCGCCCTCGCGCGTCTCGTCGAAGCCCTGGAGAACCACCTCGTCGCCGCGGCCGACCGGCGCGGGGAAGCCGACCCCGCGGTGGCCGACGCCTACCAACGCGTCGCCGACGCCTTCGAGGTGTACGAGGAAGCGATCTACGACGCCTACGACGAGGTCACGCCCTTCGTCCTCTACGACGACGTGGAGGACGAGCGCGAGGACGCGGACGACGAGGACGACGCGGACGACGAGGACGAGGACGACGACCTCGACGCGGACGACGACTCGGACGACGAGGACGAGGACGACGACCTCGACGCGGACGACGACTCGGACGATGAAGACGACGAGGACGAGGACGGCGAGGACGGGGACGAGCAGAGTGGCGCCGGGCCCGCCCGCGCCGGCCGCTGAGGCCCTGCGGGGTCGCGCACCGGCGCCGCGGCGGCCGTTGTGAGGGTTCGGTGATCACCCCCAGCGGCTGTCGTGGGGTCGCTGGGCACGTGCGCGGCGGGCACCGCCCGGCTGGGTAGTGTCCGGGCGTGCTCACAGCCCGTCCCGAACCGACCACCTCGCAGCCGCGCCGCGCCCGGTGCGCCCCCGGCGCGCCCACCGGGCGCCGTCCCCTCGCCGCGGGGGCCGCCGCGTGAGCATGGGGCTGGGTGAGGGGGCGCTGCTCGGCCTGGTGCAGGGCCTGACGGAGTTCCTGCCGATCTCCTCCAGCGCCCACCTGGCGATCGTCGGCACCCTCGTCGGCGCCGACGACCCCGGTGCGGCGTTCACCGCCATCAGCCAGCTGGGCACCGAAGCGGCCGTGGTCCTGTACTTCCGTCACGACATCGCCCGCATCGTCGCGCAGTGGGTGCGCTCGCTGGCCGGGCGGGTGCCGCGCTCGGACCCCGACGCCCGCATGGGCTGGCTGGTGATCCTCGGTTCCCTCCCCATCGGTGTGCTGGGTCTCGTCTTCAAGGACCAGATCGAGACGGTCCTGCGCGGTTTCGTCCTCATCGGCACCACGCTGTGGCTGTTCGCGCTCCTGCTGGGCGCCGCCGACCGCTTCGGGCGCAAGGAACGCACCCTGGACCGGCTCACCTGGAAGCACGGTCTGCTGTTCGGCCTCGCGCAGGCGCTGGCGCTGGTGCCCGGCGTCTCGCGCTCCGGCGGCACCATCACGATGGGCCTGCTGCTGGGCTACACCCGCGAGGCCGCGGCCCGCTACTCCTTCCTGCTGGCCATCCCCGCGGTCGTCGCCTCCGGCTTCTTCCAGCTGTACGACGAGGTCAGCGCCGGCACGAGCGTGGCGTGGGGCCCGACGGTGCTCGCCACGGCCGTCGCGTTCGCCGTCGGCTACGTGGTGATCGCCTGGCTCATGCGCTTCATCACCACGCACAGCTACACGGTGTTCGTGGTCTACCGCGTCGTGCTGGCCGTGCTCGTGTACGCGCTGGTGGCCGCCGGCACCCTGCCGGCCTGGAACGACACCGCCTTCGGGTGAGGCGCCGCGAGCCCCGCCCCCGGGGCGGGGCTCGCCCGCTCGCCGCAGGGCCTACAGCCAGCCCGAGCGCCTGAACGAGCGGTACAGCGCCGTGCAGGCGGCCACCATGAGCAGCAGGCACATCGGGTAGCCCAGCCGCCAGCCCAGCTCCGGCATGTGCTGGAAGTTCATCCCGTAGACCCCCGCGATGAGGGTCGGCACGGCGAACATCGCCGCCCACGCCGAGATCTTGCGCATGTCGTCGTTCTGCCGCACCGACACCTGCGCCAGGTGGGCGTTGAGGATGTCGGTCAGCAGCCGGTCGTAGCCCTCCACGTGCTCCACGGTGCGCACCAGGTCGTCCAGCACGTCGCGCAGCTCGAACAGCACCTGCTGCGCCTGCGCCCCGCGCGAGTCGACGCCGGTGTCGCCGGTGTCGCCCGCGTCGCCGCTGTCCACCAGCTGCCGCAACGGCGCCACCAGGGGCGCCGCGGCCCGCCGCACCTCCAGCACCTCCCGCTTGAGGTTGTAGATGCGCTCGGCGTCGGAGCTGCGCTCGGGGGAGAAGACCTGCTCCTCCATCTCCTCCACGTCGCGCTCGAGCTCCGCGTCGATCTCCACGTACCGGTCCACCACGTGCTCCAGCACCAGCCGCAGCACCGCGTGCGGCCCGCGCCGCATCCGGTCGGGGTCCTCCTGCAACTGCCGCCGCACCGCGTCCGGGGCACCCACCTGCCCGCGCCGCACCCCCACCACGAACCGCTCGCCGACGAACAGCATCAGCTCACCGGTCTCCACCGCCGAGCGGTCGTCGAAGTAGGCCAGCGTCTTGAGCACCACGAACAGGGTCTCGCCGTAGCGCTCCACCTTGGGCCGCTGGTAGCCCTCCACGGCGTCCTCCACCGCCAGCGGGTTCAGGTCCAGCGCCGAGGCGACGCGCCCCAGCTCCCCCTCGTCGGGGTCGGCCAGCTCCAGCCACAAGAACCCCTCCGCCTGCCCCAGGCAGCTCTTCAGCGCCTCGGCCGGGTCCTCCACCTCGGCGCGCCGGCCGTCCGCGTAGGTCGCCACGTCCACGATCACTGCGCCATCGTGCCGCGCGGACGGCGGTGGCGCTCGCGGGCGCTGGGGCGTGGCCGTGACGCCGGGCGGGCTGGTGCGCGCCCGGACCCGTGCGCGCCGCCACGCACGACCTAGGCTGGCGCCGTGCCGACCCTGCTGCTCGTCCGCCACGGCCGCACCACGGCCAACTCCGCCGGCGTCCTGGCCGGCTGGACCCCGGGGGTGCGCCTGGACGAGCACGGCGAGCAGCAGGCCGCCGCCCTGGCGCGGCGCCTGGCGCCGCTGCCGGTGGCCGCGATGGTGTCCTCCCCGCTGGAGCGCTGCCGCCAGACCGCCGAGGCGCTGCGCACCGTGGACGGTCCCGCCGGCGCGCGCCCGCAGGTCCTCGTGGACGACGCGCTGGGGGAGGTGCGCTACGGCGACTGGACCGGCCGGGAGCTGAAGTCCCTGGCCAAGGAGCCGCTGTGGAAGACGGTGCAGGCCCACCCGTCCGCGGCGGTGTTCCCCGGCGCCGACGGCGAGGGGCTGGCGCAGATGCAGCACCGCGCGGTGCGGGCGGTGCGCGAGCACGACGCGCGGGTGGCCTCCGAGCACGGCGAGGACGCGGTGTGGGTGGCCGTCACGCACGGCGACGTCATCAAGGCGCTGCTGGCCGACGCCCTGGGCATGCACCTGGACCTGTTCCAGCGCCTGAGCGCCGACCCGTGCTCGGTCTCGGTGGTCCGCTACGCGCCGCTGCGCCCGTTCGTGCTGCGCACCAACGACTCCGGTGGCGACCTCGCCGCCTTCGCCCCTCCGCGCCGGCGCCGCCGCGCCGCACCCGGCGCGCGCGGGGCGTCCTCCTCCGACGCGGTCGTCGGCGGCGGCGCGGGCACCTGAGCGGCGCTCGGCGCGCTCGGCGCTAGGGTCGCACCATGCCGGTCTTCGACTACGACCCGCCGGAGCGGTTCGTCGCAGGAACCGTCGGCGAACCCGGTGCGCGGACCTTCTTCCTGCAGGCGCGCGCCGGCGGGCGGCTGACGTCGGTGGCGCTGGAGAAGGCCCAGGTGGCCGCGCTGGCCGAGCGGGTGGGCGAGCTGCTGGACGAGATCGTGCGGCGCTCGGGCGGGCAGGCGCCCGTGCCGGCGCTGCCGCCCTCCGGCAGCGAGGACACCGCCCCGCTGGACGTGCCCATCGAGGAGGAGTTCCGGGTGGGCACCATGTCCCTGGCCTGGGACTCCGAGCGCGAGGTCGTCGTCATCGAGTGCTTCGAGGTCGACGACGAGGACGTCGAGGAGCCCCTGGCACCCGACCCCGCCCGCAACCTGCTGCGCGTGTCCCTGGACGGGGCCGCCGCCCGCGCCTTCTCCCAGCGCGCCACCGCGCTGGTCGCCGCCGGCCGCCCGCCGTGCCCGTTCTGCGCGGGCCCGCTGGACCCCGGCGGCCACGTGTGCCCGCGCGCGAACGGCTACCGGCGCTGAGCGGCCCCGCGCCGGGCGTGTTCGCCGGGGTCGCCGAGGACGCGGCCCTGGCCCAGCTGGCCACGGGGCAGGTCCAGGTGCGCGGCCGCCTGGCCGACGCCTCCAACGCCACCCTGTACTGCGTGCTGGACGCCGGAGCGCAGCAGCCGGCGCTGGCGTGCGTGTACAAGCCGGTGGCCGGCGAGCGTCCCCTGTGGGACTTCCCCGACGACACCCTGGCCCGCCGCGAGGTCGCCTCCTACGCGGTCTCGGCCGCCACCGGGTGGCACGTGGTGCCTCCCACGGTCCTGCGCGACGGCCCGCTCGGGCCGGGCAGCGTGCAGCTGTGGCTGCAGGCGCCGCCCGGCCGGGGCGAGGACCCTCCCGGTGACGAACCCGGTGAGGTGGACGACGCGGAGGTCGTGGTCCTGCCGCAGCCGGGCGCCGGGCTGATCGACATCACCGGCGTGCACGAGGTCGCGCCCGGCTGGCTGCCGGTGCTGCGCGCGCAGGACCACTCCGGGCACCCGGTGGTCCTCGCCCATGCCGACGACCTGCGCCTGCGGCGCGTCGCCGTGCTGGACGCGGTGATCAACAACGCCGACCGCAAGGGCGGTCACGTGCTGCCCGGCTGGGACGGCGCAGTGCACGGCGTGGACCACGGCCTGACCTTCCACGTCGAACCCAAGCTGCGCACCGTGCTGTGGGGCTGGGGCGGCGCCCGCCTGCTGGCCGAGGAGCGCGAGGTGCTGGCCCGGCTGCGCAGCGACCTCGACGGCCGCCTGGGGGAGGTGCTCGCCGACCTGCTCGCCGTGGAGGAGGTCGTGGCGACGCTGGAGCGGGTCGAGCACCTGCTGGCCACCGACCGGCTGCCGCGCCAGCGCGGGCAGCGCACCATCCCCTGGCCGCCGTTCTGAGCACCCGCCCGCACCGCGCCCCCTGCCGCGGGCACCCGCCGGCGCGCGGGTAGGTTTCGCCCCGTGCGTTCCTGGCCCGCTCCCGACCCCTCCACCCTGCCCGGCACCGCTCCCGGTGCCGCTGCGCTGCCGGGCCGCGGCCCGCGGGTCCACCTGCACGACTCCTCCACGCACCGGCTGCAGCCCGCCGGCCCGCGGACCGGTACCGCGACGCTGTACGTGTGCGGCATCACCCCCTACGACGCCACGCACCTGGGCCACGCCAACACCTACGTCGCCTTCGACCTGCTGCAGCGCGCCTGGCGCGACGCCGGTCTCGACGTCACGTACGTGCAGAACGTCACCGACGTCGACGACCCGCTGCTGGAGCGGGCAGCGGCCACCGGCGTGGACTGGACCGAGCTGGCCGCCTCCCAGGTGCAGCTGTTCCGCGAGGACATGGCCGCCCTGTCGGTGATCCCCCCGCAGCAGTACCTCGGCGTGGTCGAGGCCGTGGACCTGGTGTCGGCGGCCGTGCGCGAACTGCTGGCCGCCGGCGCCGCCTACCGCGTGCCCGGCACCGGCGGCGCACCCGACGGCGACGTCTACTTCCCCGTCGCGTCCGACCCCGCCTTCGGGGAGGTCTCCCACCTGGACCGGGCGACCATGCTGACGCTGTCCGCCGAGCGCGGCGGCGACCCCGACCGCCCCGGCAAGCGCGACCCGCTGGACCCGCTGCTGTGGCGGGTGCAGCGCGACGGCGAGCCCGGCTGGGACGCCGGCGAGCTCGGTCGCGGCCGCCCCGGCTGGCACGTGGAGTGCACCGCCATCGCCCTGGCGCACCTGGGCACCCCCGTGGACGTGCAGGCCGGCGGCAGCGACCTGCTCTTCCCCCACCACGAGATGGGCGCCTCCCACGCCCACGTGCTGCGCCCGCACGCGCAGCCCTTCGCCCGCCTGTACGCGCACTCCGGCATGGTCGCCCTCGACGGCGAGAAGATGAGCAAGTCCAGGGGCAACCTCGAGCTCGTCTCCCGCCTGCGCGCCGCCGGCGAGGACCCCGCCGCGGTGCGCCTGGCGATCGTGGCCCACCACTGGCGCAGCGACTGGGAGTGGACCGCCGCGGTCCTGCGGCAGGCCCGCGAGCGGCTGGACCGCTGGACGCGCGCGGTCGCCCTGCCCACCGGGCCCGACGCCGCCCCCGTCCTGGCCGCCGTGCGCGAGCGCCTGGCCGACGACCTCGACGCCCCCGGCGCCGTGGCCGCCGTGGACGCCTGGGCCGACGCGGCGCTCGCGGGCACCGGTACGCACGCCGCGGCCGGTGCGGCAGCGCCGGACCTGGTGCGCCGCACGGTCGGCGCCTTGCTGGGCGTGCGGCTGCCCTGATGCCGCGCCACGACCGCGAGGAGGTGGCGCGCCGCGCCGGGTACGCCACGTGGCGCGAGGCCGTCGAGGCCACCGCGCACCTGGCCCAGCAGGAGGCCGGCCGGGTGCTCGGCGTCAGCCACCCGACGGTGCGCGCCTGGCGCGCTGAGCTGGGCCTCGGCGTGGCCGCAGGCCGCCCGTCGGCAGATCAGCTCAAGGCGACCTTCCGGGCCGACGCGGGCGATGCGCGGCACGGCTCGGCCAACGGGTACCGCAACCTCGGCTGCCGCTGCCCGGCCTGCACGGCGGCGTGGACGGACTACCAGCGCGCCCGCCGCACCGGCCCGGCCTGACCGACCGGGATCCACCGGGCGGCGCGCGAACCTCACCCCTGCTGGCGCTGGGCGATCTCCTGCTGCACCACCGAGCCGAGCCGCTGCAGCTGCCCCGTGCCCAGCTGGCGCACCTCGCCCTCCAGGCGCTGCAGCACGTGCGGGTCCTCCAGGACGCGCTCGGAGCTCTGCAGCAGCACCGTGCCGGCGCCGGTGAAGTCGTACTGGCGCTCCTCCCCGGAACGCGTGCCGAACAGCGCACCGCGCGCGGCGCCCAGGAAGTGCCCCATCCACCCGGCGTCGAAGTGCTGCGCGGGGGCCGGGCAGTCCGCCCACCCCACCAGCGCCTCGGGGTCCACCCGCACCGGCGGCTCCACGAAGATCACCGGCCCGGAGGAGCTGGCGAGGAACTTCCCCGTGCCCAGCAGGGTCAGGAAGCCGGGGATGATGGACTCCTTCAGCTCCAGAGCCGCGTCGAAGGCCAGCAGGTTCGCGGCCCGCACGGTGAGGTTGCCCTCGTCGAGGTCGTAGGAGTTGATGTCGTACCCGCGGTCACCCAGGATCACGTGCCCCTGCCCGTTCGCCACGACCCAGTCGCGGCTGTACAGCGGGGAGGAGAACCGCTCGGCGACCAGCGAGCCCAGCGACGTCGCCGTCAGCGGCTCGAAGCGGATCGTGCCGCCTCCGGCGGGGTAGTGGGCGATCATGCGGCCGGTCTGCACGAACAGCGGGCCGGTCAGGCGCACGCAGTACGCGTACGCGTTGCCCGGCAGGTTGTCGTGGTCGGGCAGCGTGGACGGGTCCAGGGGCTCGACGCTCACAGCTTCTCCTCCGACGCCTGCACGTGCACCGTTCCCTCGCCGGACACCCTCAGCTGCACCGCCTCCCCGGACCCGCGCCCGACCGCGTCGCGCCAGGACACCGCGGCGGACACCTCCACCCGCAGGTCGCCCACGTGCGCCACGTACGCCTGCGGGTCCACCACGACCTGCCGGCCGCCGCCCACCGGCAGCGCGAACGTGCCGCCGTGCGAGAGCACCGCCACCGACCCGCGCCCGGACAGCTGCGTGGTGAACATCCCCTGCCCCGTGACGGCGCCTCGCACCGCTCCACGCAGACCGCCCTGCTGACCGAGGAACACCACCGAGCTGGACAGCGACGCGTCGTGCGCCAGCAGCCGGTCGGCCTCCACCGACAGCGGCCGCGAACCGTCGAGGTCGATCACGGTGACGTGGTGGCCGTGGAAGCCGTAGTGCACGGTGCCCGAGCCCTCGGCGACCATGAGCGCGACCGCCTCGCCCTGCATCCCGCGGGCCAGCGCCGAGGCCACCCCGCCGCCGTAGGCGCCGCCGCCCGGACCGCCGGAGACGGGGGAGAAGGTGACCCGGCCGGTGGTGGCGAGCATCGCCCCGCGCCGCGCCAGCACCTCCCGGCCCGGCGCGACCTCGGCCAGCACGACCTTGGAGGTGACGGTGGTGAACGTCATCAGCGCTCCTCGGGCTGGATGAACACGGTGCCCCGCCCCTCGAAGCGCAACGAGAACGCCTCCCCGGACGACTCCCCGACCAGGTTGCGCCACGACACGTCGGTGACGAACGACTGCGAGACGTCCCCCAGGCAGCCGATGTAGGCGTCCGGGTCCACCACCAGGGGGTGCTGGGGCGAGACCCGCAGCGCGATCGGCGGCCCGCCCAGCGACAGCAGGGCCACCCGCCCCCGGCCGGTGACGCTCGTGGTGAACAGCCCCTGACCGCTGGAGGCGCCCTGCAGACCGGTGAAGACCACGTCGGTGCGCAACCCCTCCGACAGGCACAGCAGGCTCTCGGACTCGGCCTTGAGCACCTCGCCGGCCAGGTCCAGCAGCAGCACGTACCCGGCGTCGACGGCGAAGTGCACGCTGCCGCGGCCGCTGACGTCCATCAGCGGCAGGGACTCGCCGGTCACGCGCTGCTTGAACGCCGCGCGCAGGCCGCCACCCCCACCGGAGCCGGCGTGCTTGAAGGTCACCTCACCCTCGTAGGCCACCATCGAGCCGGTCCGCGCGCGCACCGCGCTGCCCTTGTCGCCGTCCAGGTCCACCACCAGGACCCGCGGCGTCTCCAGCCGCCAGCTCACCTGCTCGTCCTCCTCGCACGGGTCCGCGCCCGGGCGGGCCGGGCTGCAGCCCCCATCATGGCGCCTGCGTGATCAGCGCCGGTAGGGGCCGCCGCGGCGTGTCGCCCGGGAGCAGCGCCCCCGCCGCCGGTGCCCCCACCGGGTCCCGGCCGCGCTGCACCGGGGCGGGGCGGGGCAGGGCCGGGAGTCAGGAGCCCCAGGCGGCCCGGCCGGGCTGCGCGAGCCCGCCGCGGGGCGCCTTCGGGCTCGGGCCGTGCGCGTTGGGACCCGGAGCGGAGTCCAGCAGCGTGAACACGAACAGCGCGGTGCTCACGACCGGCAGCTGCCCCAGCAGCACCCACCAGCCCGAGCGGCCGGTGTCGTGCAGGCGCCGCACCGCCACCGCCCAGGCCGGCACCGCGACCGCCAGCGCCCCCACCAGCAGGAGCAGGCCCAGGACCGGAGCCAGCACCGCCTGCCCGCGCTCGCCGGCCACCGCGCCGGTCAGCACGCTCAGCAGGCCGCCCGCCAGCCCCAGGGCCAGGTAACCCAGCACGAGGGCCAGCTGGAACCACCAGTACTCCGAGCGGCGGGCACGGCCGCTGAAGGTGGCGTACTGGCGGAACACCGAGGACACGGCTGCGGAGAGGCTCACCCCACCACGGTCACCGCCCGCCCGGCGCGCCGGGAGCGCGCCGCGGCACCGCCACCCGTCCGGGGCAGCGGCGCCACCCGCGCGGGTCAGCCGCGCCGCGGGCCGTCGTCGCGGCGCGGGGGGTCGTCGCGCCGGCGCAGGTAGCGCTCGAACTCGCGGGCGATCGCCTCACCGCTGGCCTCGGGCAGCTCCGCGGTGTCCTTGGCCTCCTCCAGCTGCTGCACGTACTCGGCGATCTCGCCGTCCTCCCCGGCCAGCTCGTCCACCCCGCGCTCCCACGCACGGGCGTCCTCGGGCAGGTCGGCCAGCGGCACGGAGACGTCCAGCAGCTCCTCCACGCGGTGCAGCAGCGCCAAGGTGCCCTTGGGGGAGGGGGGCTGGCCCACGTAGTGCGGCACCGCCACCCACAGCGACACCGAGGGGATGCCGGCGCTCGCCACCGCGTCCTGCACCACGCCGACGATGCCGGTGGGCCCCTCGTAGCGGGACGGTTCGATGTCCAGCTTCTGCACCAGGTCCGGGTCCTCGCTGCTGCTGGTCACCGGCAGCGGCCGGGTGTGCGGCACGTCGGCCAGCAGCGCACCCAGCGTCAGCACCAGGCCGGCGCCCACCGAGCGGGCGTGCTCGACGACCTCGGCCGCGTAGGTGCGCCAGCGCATCGACGGCTCGATGCCCCGCACCAGCAGCACGTCGCGCGACGCGTCGGGCAGGCGCGCGTAGGACACGCGCGTGGTCGGCCACGTCAGCCGGCGCCGGCCGTCCTCGTCGTAGTGCACGGTGGGCCGGTTGACCTGGAAGTCGTGGTACTCCTCCGGGTCGAACTCGGCCAGCTCGACGGCCCCCCACACCTCGTGCAGGTGCGCCACGGCCTGGCTGGCCGCCTCCCCGGCATCGTTCCAGCCCTCGAAGGCCGCGATCACCACGGGATCGCGCAGGACCGGCGCGGCCGGCCTCGCGTCGTCAGGCTGCTCAAGCACCCCCCAACCCTAGACTCACCACCCGATGCCCACCGACACGCCGATCCCCGACCCGCCGAGCCACCCCGCGCCGCCCGCCGCCGTCCTGTGGGACATGGACGGCACCCTGGTCGACACCGAACCGCACTGGATCGCCGCCGAGCACGCGCTCATGGCCCGCCACGGCGCGAGCTGGTCGCACGAGCAGGCGCTGCAGCTGGTCGGCAGCGCCCTGCCGGACTCCGGGCGACTGCTGGCCGCGCACCTGGCCGCCGAGGCCGGCGTGCACCTGGACCCCGCGGACATCGTCACCGAGCTCATCGGCGAGGTGGTGCACCAGGTCTCCGCGAGCGTGGTGTGGCGGCCCGGCGCGCTGGAGCTGCTGCGAGAGCTGGGCCGGCACGGCGTGCCCTGCGCGCTGGTGACGATGTCGTACCGGTCCCTGGCCGGCACCGTGGCCGCCCTGGTGCCCGGGGCGTTCGCGGTGGTCGTGGCCGGCGACGAGGTCGAGCGCGGCAAGCCCGCGCCCGACCCGTACCTGCGTGCCGCGCACCTGCTGGGGGTCGACCCGCGCGAGTGCGTGGTCCTGGAGGACTCCGCACCGGGCGTGGCCTCGGGCGAGGCGGCCGGCGCCCGCGTGGTGGCCTGCCCGCACATGGTGCCCATCCCGCCCGCGCCGGGCCGCAGCCGCGTGGCGTCGCTGGCCGAGCTGGACGTCGCCGCCCTCGGGCGCGTGGCCCGCGGGCAGGTCCTGGACTCCCTGGCGGACCGCGCCGGCGGTACCGCCCGCGGGGCCTAGGCCGGACCCGCGAGGCGTGGACCGCGCCCCGGGGACGAGCGCGCTTCAGGCCCGTGGTCGTCGGCCCCGTGGTCGTCGGCCCCCTGCCCGGTGCCCCCTTGCCCGGTCGGCAGGGGCGGCGGGGTGCCGCCGAACGCCGGGCACAGGGCCTTGTGGTCGCACCAGGAGCACGAGCGCCCCGGGGTGGCCGGCCAGCGACCGCTGGCCCGGTTCGCCTCGATCGCCGCCCACAGCGCCCGCACCTTGCGCTCGGTGGCGCGCAGGTCGTCCTCGTCGGGGCTGTGGCTGACCACCTCCCCCGAGCCCAGGTACACCAGCCGCAGCGAGCGGGGCACCACCCCGCGCAGGCGCCACAGCACCAGCGCGTAGAAGCGGACCTGGAACAGGGCCGCGGCCTCGAACCGCTGCGAGGGCGCTCGCCCCGTCTTGTAGTCGACCACCCTCAGCTCCCCGGAGGGCGCCACGTCCAGGCGGTCCACCACCCCGCGCAGCAGCGGCCCGTCCTGCAGGGCCACCTGCACCCACGCCTCGCGCTCGGCCGGCTCCAGCCGCGTGGGGTCCTCCAGGTCGAAGTAGCGCCGCAGAAGCACCCCGGCACCCCGCAGCCACGCAACCAGCTCCGCCCGGCCGGCGTCGTCGTCGGCGAACAGCGAGCGCGCTCGCGGGTCGCGCTCGGCCAGCTCGCGCCAGCTGCCCTCCACCATGTCGCACGCCGCCTGCGCGGTGCGCTCGGGCGCCGGCAGGTCGAACAACCGCTCCAGGACGGCGTGCACGAGGGTGCCGCGCACCGCCGCCGGCGAGGGCGCCTCCTCCAGCCGGTCGATGGTGCGCAGGCGGTACAGCAGCGGGCAGCGCAGGAAGTCCGCCGCCCGCGAGGGCGACAGCCCCCGACCGGCCCCCGCCGCCCGCGTCGGCCGGGCGGGCCGCGCGGTGCGCGGGCCGTCCGGTGAGGCCCCCGGCGGGGACGCCGGTGGGGCCCCCGGCGGGGACGCCGGTGGGGCCCCCGGCGGGGACGCCGGTGGGGCCGCGGCGCGCACCGCGCCGGTGGTGCTGGACACGCCGCCGAGGGTAGGTGCCGCCTGCGACACGTCCAGCGCCCCCGGGCGCCGAGGCGGGCCGGGCGGGGGTGGGCGGCGGGGGCACCGGCCCGGGCCGCCTAGGATCGGCGGGTGCGCTGCGCCCGTCCCACCGACCGCCCCACCGGCCAGGTCCGGTGAGCGGCGCCGGCATCCGCCTGGGCCGCCCCTTCGGCGTCCCGCTGCTGCTCGCGCCCTCGTGGTTCCTGTTCGCCGCCGTCATCGTCTGGGTGTTCGCGCCCCTCGTGGCCGTGCGGGTGCCCGGCCCGGCCTCGTACCTGGTCGCGTTCTCCTACGCCGTGCTCCTTCTGCTCTCGGTGCTCGTGCACGAGGTCGCCCACGCCCTGGCCGCCCGCTGGTCGGGCCTGCGGGTCTCCGGCATCGTCCTGAACGTCTGGGGTGGGCACACCAGCTTCCAGGACGGTGACGTCGGGCCCGGCCGCAGCCTGCTCATCGCCGTGGTCGGCCCCGTGGCCAACGGCGTGCTGGCCCTGGCCGCCCACCAGGCCGGGGAGGTCGTGCGCGCCCAGCCCGGGCAGGTGGGCGTGGGGGAGCTGCTGCTGGGGGCGCTGACGGTCTCCAACGTGCTCCTGGCGGTCTTCAACCTGCTGCCGGGCCTGCCGCTGGACGGCGGGCACGCCCTGGAGGCGGTGGTCTGGAAGCTGCGCGGCGACCGCCTCGACGGCACCGTCGCGGCCGCCTGGGCCGGGCGGGTCCTGGCCGTGCTGACCCTCGTGGCCGTCGTGGCCGTCCCGCGCCTGCTGGGCTGGCAGGCCAGCCTCACCCAGGTCGTGTGGGCCGGGCTGGTCAGCGCCCTGCTGTGGCAGGGCGCCTCCCAGGCGCTCGCCTACGCCACCCAGCGCCGCCGCGTGCCCCTGCTCTCCGCGCGCGCCCTGCAGCGCCCCGCCATCGGCGTCAGCGCCCGCGCCACCGTCGAGGAGGTGGTGCGCGCCGCGCGCGCCGCCATCGACGCCGGCGCCACCCTCGGCAGCAGCCGCGACCTGGAGGTGGTGCTCGTCACCGACGACGGCGTGCCCGTCGCCGTGGTGGACACCGCCGCGCTGCGGCAGGTGCCCGAGGAGCGCCGCACCGCCCTGGGGGCCGGCGCCACCGCCCGCGCCCTGCCACCGCGCTCGTGGCTGCGGGCGGACCTGACCGGCGAGCAGCTGCTCGAGGCGGTCACCGCCCGCCCCGGCGAGCACGTCGTGCTCGGCGCCGGCGGCCGGGTGGAGGGGCTGCTGCACACCGGCGACGTCGTCGCCGCCGTCACCGCGCGCTGACCGGCGCACCCGGCTCCCGCCGCGCAGCCGCGCAGCCGCGCAGCCGCGCCCCAGCACCCCACAGACCCCACGCACTCCACGCTCGCCCGCACGCCCCCACGACCCCGGAGGAACCCCGCCGTGAACCCCGAGCCCGCGCACGCCCCGACCCCCGGCGCCGACCCCACCGGCACCGCTGCCGCTGCTCCCACGGGTGCCGCCACCCGCCGCGGGCCGCTGCGCGAGGGGGAGCGGGTGCAGCTGACCGACCCGCGCGGGCGCCTGCACACCATCACCCTCACCGCCGGCAAGGAGTTCCACACCCACCGCGGCCGCTTCGGCCACGACGAGCTCATCGGCCGCCCCGACGGCACCACGATCACCAACTCCGCCGGCGTGCAGTACCTGGTGCTGCGCCCGCTGCTGGCCGACTTCGTGCTGTCCATGCCGCGCGGCGCCGCGGTGGTCTACCCCAAGGACGCCGGGCAGGTCGTGCAGATGGCCGACGTCTTCCCCGGCGCGGTCGTCATCGAGGCCGGTGTGGGCTCCGGGGCGCTGACCATGTCCCTGCTGCGCGCCGTCGGCGACGCCGGCCGGGTGCACTCCTTCGAGCGCCGCGCGGACTTCGCCGACATCGCCCGCGGCAACGTGGAGACCTTCTTCGGCGGCCCCCACCCCGCCTGGCGCCTGAGCGTCGGCGACCTCGTGGAGTCCCTGCCGGGCAGCGGGCTGTCGGCCGCGGCCGGCACCGGCGCCGACCGCGCGGTGCTGGACATGCTCGCCCCGTGGGAGTGCCTGGACGCCGTGGCCGACGCGATGGCCCCCGGCGGGGTGCTCATCTGCTACGTCGCCACCGCCACCCAGCTCTCGCGCGTCGCCGAGGCCGCCCGCGCATCGGGCCGCTGGACCGAGCCGGAGGCGTGGGAGTCCATGGTGCGCGGCTGGCACCTGGAGGGTCTGGCCGTGCGCCCCCAGCACCGCATGGTCGGGCACACCGGGTTCCTGCTGACCACCCGCCGCCTCGCCGACGGCGTCACCCCGCCGCTGCGCAAGCGCCGCCCCGCGCCCGGCGCCCACAGCGCGGACACCGGCGAGATCACCGGTACCGGCACCGGCCAGGACGCGGGCCTGGACGCGGGCCACGACGCGGGGGTGGGCGAACCCGCCGACGGCACCGAGTACGGCGACCGTCCCGTCTCGGACCGCAAGGCCCGCAAGGCCGCCCGCGAGGCGGCCGCCGGTGCGGCCGCCTCCCACCACGCCGCCCGCACCGTTCCCGGCGACCCGACGGGCGACCCGACGGGCGACCCGGTCGGCGACGGCCCGCTCGAGGCCTGAGGCGAGCCGCCCGTGATGGCCCACAGCCACGCCTGCACCGGCCTCGCCGCCGGCGCCGCCACCCTGCCGCTGGCCCCCGTGCACGGCCCGCTCGGCGCCGTGGCGTGGGTCGCGGCGTGGGGCGGGGCGGCACTGCTGCCCGACTTCGACCAGGGCGGCATCTCCTGGAAGCGGGCACTGCCGCGCGCCACCGGCTCCACCGTCGCGCAGATGTGGGGACCGCTGACCACCACCGCCGCCGCCGCGGTGGGCCGGCTGGCCGGCGGGCACCGCTGGGGCACCCACGACCCGCTGCTGGCCCCGCTCCTCTTCGGCGCCCTGGCGTGGGCCGCCGCGATGCACCCCTGGACCTCCCTGGCGGTGCTCGCGTTCGTCACCGGAGCCGCGCTGCGCGGCTGCCACTTCGTCATCCCCGGCCGCGCCGAGACCACCGTGCTGGGCAACCTGCTGCTGTCCTTCGGCGCCGCCTGGTGGGTGCTGCACCGCGCCCCCGCCGGCGTGCCGTGGCTGCCGTGGGCGGTGGCCGGCGGCGTGCTGGTGCACGTCCTGGGCGACTGGCTCACCGTCGGCGGAGTACCCCGGCCGCTGGCCGTGCCCGCCGCGCTGCTGGGGGCCCGGCGCCACCGCACCGCGCTAGGGCTTTTCCGCACCGGGGCGCGCGTCGAGCGTTCCATCGCCGCGCTGGCGTTCCTGACCGCCGCCGCCCTGCTGGCCCGCCACCTCCTGCTCGGCTGAGCGCCCGGCCGGCTGCTGGACCCGACCGCGCCGGTGCTCCCCGTCACCGCGCCCGGTCTGCAGGGGCGAGCGCCCGAAGCGCACGAGCACCTGCTCGAAGCCCTTGTGCCGTTGCGCCTGCGCCAGGCGGGTGTAGGCGTGCTGGTCGGCCTCGGTCAGCTCCACCGCGTCCGTCAGGGGCGTCAGCAGGGCCCGCGGGTACAGCCGACGCACCCGCACCACGTCGGCCTCCACGCACAGCACCACGCAGCACGAGGCCACGAACAGGAACGCGATGCCGCCCAGCACCACCGTGAAGACCTGGTTGGACACGCTCGAGCGCGCCGCGACCTCCGAGACGATCCCGCGGCCGAAGTGCTGCAGCACCTGCCACAGCACCCCCATCGCCACCGCTCCCGGCAGCACCGTGCGCACACCCGGCCGGTGGGCGGCCGCCAGCCGGAACACCACCAGGAACCCCACCGCGGC
The DNA here is from genome assembly GCF_050871405.1 of Kineococcus esterisolvens. Classification (NCBI taxonomy): domain Bacteria; kingdom Bacillati; phylum Actinomycetota; class Actinomycetes; order Kineosporiales; family Kineosporiaceae; genus Kineococcus; species Kineococcus esterisolvens. The sequence goes on along the minus strand of NZ_JBJLRI010000040.1, from coordinate 2,540 downwards.
CAGCACCGCCGCCGCCACCTGAGAGGCCCACTCGATCAGCCCACCGGGCAGGTGGGCGGAGATGACCGCGCTCAGGATCGTGGTCCCCACCACGAACAGCCCGGCGACCAGCAGCAGCAGCAGCGCCCGCGCCCGCGCCGCGAACGGGTTGGGCCGCTCGTTGCGCGGCACCGCCCACGCCACGTTCACCGCGTTCTGCACCGCCAGGCCCACCCCCGTCGCCCCGTACAGGGCGCCGCCGAGACCGATCACCAGCCCCAGCGCCCCACCGCCCAGCCGCTCGGGACTGCCCAGCTCGTCGCCGATCAACGGCACCTGCGCCAGCGCCGAGTTCAGCACCGCCTGCTGCGCGTCCGGATCGCCCGAGAGCACGTACCCCAGCACCGTGGACAGCAGCAGCAGCAGCGGCACCAGCGCCAGGAACCCGTAGTAGGTGATGAGCGCGGCCAGGTAGGCGCCCTGGTCCTCGAAGAACTTGTAGAGCACCCCCAGCGGGTACCCCACGGCCGGGTGGCGGCGCTGGAAGGCGTCCAGCCGTGCGACGGCCCCGGGCTGGCGCTGCGGTGCGGGCACGTGCACATCGTGGCCGCAGCCCGGGCCCCGCGCGCGCCGGCGCGCCCACCCCCGCGCCGCGCCGCCACGGTTCCGGAGCGCACCCGGCAGCGCCGGGTTAGTGTCGACCGCATCCACCGCCCGACCGGGGGACCGGGAGGGCCACGAGGGGGAGGACGCGCCATGACGGAACCCCAGCGCCGCTTCGGCGGCGGAGGTGAGCGGGACGCCCGCCACGTCGCTCTGCTGGAGGAGCAGCTCGCCGCAGCGCGCTCGCGCCTGGCCCAGGTCAACACCCAGAACGACCGTCTCGCCGCCACGCTGCGCGACGCGCGCGACCAGATCGTGTCGCTGAAGTCCGAGGTGGACCGCCTCGGCCAGCCACCGGCCCAGTTCGCGACCTTCCTGGCCGCCGTCGGGGACGGCACCGCCGACGTGGTCAGCGCCGGCCGGCGCATGCGCGTGGCCGTCAGCCCCGCCGTCGACCTCACCGCGCTGCGCCCCGGCCAGGACGTCATGGTCAACGAGGCCATGAACGTCGTGGCCGCCTGCGACTACGAACGCACCGGCGAGCTGGCCACCGTCAAGGAACTGCTGGACGACGACCGCGCCCTGGTCCTGGCCCGCGCCGACGAGGAGCGCGTGGTGCGCCTGGCCGGCCCGCTGCTGGACGGCCCGCTGCGCGTGGGCGACTCCCTGACCGTGGACACCCGCTCCGGCTTCGCCTACGAGCGCATCCCCAAGGCCGAGGTCGAGGAACTCGTCCTGGAGGAGGTGCCCGACATCGACTACACCGACATCGGGGGCCTGGGCCCGCAGATCGAGGCGATCCGCGACGCGGTGGAGCTGCCGTTCCTGCACGCCGACCTGTTCCGCGAGCACGGCCTGCGCCCGCCCAAGGGCATCCTGCTGTACGGCCCGCCCGGCTGCGGCAAGACCCTCATCGCCAAGGCGGTCGCCAACTCCCTGGCCAAGAAGGCCGCCGAGCTGCGCGGCCAGACCCAGGCCAAGAGCTACTTCCTGAACATCAAGGGCCCCGAGCTGCTCAACAAGTACGTCGGCGAGACCGAGCGGCACATCCGCCTGATCTTCGCCCGCGCCCGGGAGAAGGCCAGCGGTGGCACCCCCGTCGTGGTCTTCTTCGACGAGATGGAGTCGCTCTTCCGCACCCGCGGCTCGGGAGTCTCCTCCGACGTGGAGACCACGATCGTGCCGCAGCTGCTGTCCGAGCTGGACGGTGTGGAGCGGCTGGAGAACGTCATCGTCATCGGCGCCTCCAACCGCGAGGACATGATCGACCCGGCGATCCTGCGCCCCGGCCGCCTCGACGTGAAGATCAAGATCGAGCGGCCCGACGCCGAGAGCGCCGGGGAGATCTTCGCCAAGTACCTGACCCCCGAGCTGCCGCTGCACCCCGACGACCTCGCGGCCAACGGCGGCAACCCCCGTGCCGCGGTGGACGCCATGATCCGCGCCACGGTGGAGCGCATGTACAACGAGAGCCCGGAGAACGAGTTCCTGGAGGTCACCTACGCCGGCGGCGACAAGGAGATCCTCTACTACAAGGACTTCAACTCCGGCGCGATGATCCAGAACATCGTCGACCGCGCCAAGAAGACGGCCATCAAGGAACTGCTCACCTCCGGCCAGCGGGGACTGCGGGTGGAGCACCTCATGACCGCCTGCGTGGACGAGTTCAAGGAGAACGAGGACCTGCCCAACACCACCAACCCCGACGACTGGGCCCGCATCTCCGGCAAGAAGGGGGAGCGGATCGTCTTCATCCGCACCCTCATGCAGGGCAAGAAGGGCACCGAGGCGGGCCGCTCGATCGACACGGTCGCCAACACCGGCCAGTACCTCTGAGAGCCCCTACCGGGGGGGCGCGCCCCCCCCGGGGGGGGGGGGGGGGGGGGGGGGGGCGGGGCGGGGGGGGGGGGGGGGGGCGGGGGGCGGGGGGGGGGGGCGGGGGGGCGGGCGCGGGGGCC
>NZ_JBJLRI010000003.1:0-138263 GCF_050871405.1 Kineococcus esterisolvens | reverse complement strand
GGTCACCCCTGCAGGGGTGACCGGGCCGTCGTCGTGCGGGGAGCCCGCTCAGCCGTGCTCGACGGCGCGGCGGGCGTCCGGGTTGAGCACCCCCCAGGCGATGAACTCGTCGCACAGGGTGGTGGCCGGCACGTCGTAGATGACGGCCAGGGTGCGCAGGTCGTCGGCGCGGATGCTCAGCACCCGGCCGTTGTAGTCGCCGCGCTGGGACTGGATGGTCTTCGCGTAGCGGTCGAGGGGCCCGGCCTTCTCGGCCGGCACCTCCTGGAGCCTCTCGAGGTCCAGGACGAGCCGCGCCGGCGGCTCGGTGCTGCCCTGCGGGGCGCCTTCGGGGAGGAGGGCCGAGACGGGGACTCCGTAGAAGTCCGCGAGCTCGGCCAGTCGCTGGACGGTCACCGCACGGTCGCCGCGCTCGTAGGAGCCGACGACCACGGCCTTCCACCGTCCCTCGGACTTCTCTTCGACGCCGTGCAGGGACAGCCCCTGTTGGGTACGGATGGCGCGAAGGCGCGATCCGAGTGCGCGGGAGTAGTCCGATGCCATACGAGAATGCTCACGGAGCGTGAACACCTTCGTCAAGCTGACCCACCGTGTTCCGCGGCTCTTCGGGGGATTTCCACCCTCTCGGCACCAAACTAGTTACTCCATGTGAGCGTTTGATCTCACAACGACAGTGCGCTGCAGGTGTCGGGCACCCCGCTCCGGCCGCGCACGACCACCTGTAGGGTGACAGCGATCGCGGTCCGCAGCGTCGGGCCGCGCCAGGCGTCCTTTAAGGAACCGTCCCGTGAGGCGGGGAAGGAGGTCGGTGGTGACTGCTGCCCGGCGTGTCCTGCTCGAAGGAGCGGACGTCCAGCGGGTGCTGACGCGCATCGCCCACGAACTGCTCGAGGCCAACAAGGGCCCCGCGGACCTGGTGCTGCTGGGGATCCCGCGGCGCGGGGTGCCGCTGGCGCACCGGCTGGCCGCGCGCATCGCCGAGGTCGAGGGGACCCGCGTCCCCGTCGGCTCCCTGGACGTGACGATGTACCGCGACGACCTGCGCCGCCACCCCACCCGCGAGCTGCTGCCCACCGAGCTGCCCGACGGCGGTGTCGACGACCGCGTCGTCGTCCTCGTCGACGACGTCCTCTTCTCCGGCCGCACCATCCGCGCCGCCCTGGACGCCCTGAGCGACCTGGGCCGCCCGCGCGCGGTGCGCCTGGCCGTCCTCGTCGACCGCGGTCACCGCGAGCTGCCCATCCGCGCCGACCACGTCGGCAAGAACCTGCCCACCTCCTCCGCCGAGCGCGTCAGCGTCCTGCTCACCGAGACCGACGGGCGCGACGCCGTGGAGATCAGCACCCCCGCACCGCAGGGGGGCGCCGCGTGATGCGCCACCTGCTCTCCGCCGCCGACCTGGACCGCGACGCGGCCGTGCGCGTGCTCGACGTGGCCGAGCAGATGGCCGTCACCCAGCGCCGCGAGATCAAGAAGCTGCCCACGCTGCGCGGGCGCACCGTGGTCAACCTCTTCTTCGAGGACTCCACCCGCACCCGGACCTCCTTCGAGGCCGCCGCCAAGCGGCTGTCGGCGGACGTCATCAACTTCTCCGCCAAGGGCTCCAGCGTCTCCAAGGGCGAGAGCCTGAAGGACACCGCGCTGACCCTGGAGGCCATGGGGGCCGACGCCGTCGTCGTGCGCCACCCCGCCTCCGGCGCCCCGCACCGCCTGGCCCACGCCGGCTGGTCGCGCAGCGCCGTCGTCAACGCCGGCGACGGCACCCACGAACACCCCACCCAGGCGCTGCTGGACGCCTACACCGTCCGCCGGCACCTGCGCCCCGGCCCCGCCGGCCAGGGCGTCGGCGAGGACCTGCGCGGGGTGCGGGTCGTCGTCGTCGGCGACGTCCTGCACTCGCGGGTGGCCCGCTCCAACGTGCTGCTGCTGCACACCCTCGGCGCGCACGTGACCCTCGTCGCCCCGCCCACCCTGCTGCCGGTGGGCGTGGAGACCTGGCCGTGCGAGGTCTCCCACCACCTCGACGCCGCCCTGACCGGCGGTGCGCCCGACGCGGTGATGATGCTGCGCGTGCAGGCCGAGCGCATGACCACCACCGGTGGCGGTTTCTTCCCCTCCGCCCGCGAGTACAGCCGCCGCTACGGCCTGGACCGCCGGCGCGCGGCGCTGCTGCCCGAGCACGCCATCGTCATGCACCCCGGCCCCATGAACCGCGGCCTCGAGATCTCCGCCGACGCCGCCGACAGCGCCCGCTCCACCATCGTGGAGCAGGTCGGCAACGGCGTGGCGGTGCGCATGGCCGTGCTCTACCTGCTGCTGGCCGGCGAGACGCCGGACGGCCGGACCCCCGGAGGCGACTCGTGAGCACCACCCTGGTCACCGGCGCGCGCCTGCTCGGCGGCGAGAGCGCCGACCTGCTGCTGCGCGACGGCGAGATCGCCGAGGTCGGCGCGGGCCTGGCCGCCCCCGAGGGCGCCGACGTCCTCGACGCCACCGGCCTGGTCGCCCTGCCCGGCCTGGTGGACCTGCACACCCACCTGCGCGAACCCGGCCGCGAGGACGCCGAGACCGTCGCCTCCGGCACCCGCGCCGCCGCCGCCGGCGGCTACACCGCCGTGTTCGCCATGGCCAACACCTTCCCCGTCGCCGACACCGCCGGCGTCGTGGAGCAGGTGCAGCGCCTGGGCGAGGAGGCGGGCTGGGCGCAGGTGCGGCCCGTCGGCGCCGTCACCACCGGCCTGGCCGGTCAGCAGCTCGCCGAGCTCGGCGCCATGGCCGACTCCGCCGCCGCAGTGCGCGTCTTCTCCGACGACGGGCACTGCGTGTCCGACGCCGTCCTGATGCGGCGGGCCCTGGAGTACGTGCGGGCCTTCGACGGCGTCATCGCCCAGCACGCCCAGGAACCGCGCCTGACCGAGGGCGCGCAGATGAACGAGGGCGCCGTCTCCTCCGTCCTGGGCCTGCGCGGCTGGCCGAGCGTCGCCGAGGAGGCGATCATCGCCCGCGACGTGCTGCTGGCCGACCACGTCGGCTCCCGCCTGCACGTGTGCCACCTGTCGACCAGGGGGTCCGTGGAGATCGTCCGCTGGGCCAAGGCCCGCGGCGTGCAGGTCACCGCCGAGGTCACCCCCCACCACCTGCTCCTCACCGACGAGCTGGTGCGCGGCTACGACCCCGTCTACAAGGTCAACCCGCCGCTGCGCACGCAGGCCGACGTGGAGGCCGTGCGCGAGGGCCTGGCCGACGGCACCATCGACGTCGTCGCCACCGACCACGCCCCGCACCCGGTGGAGGCCAAGGACTGCGAGTGGGCTGCCGCCGCGATGGGCATGACCGGCCTGGAGACCGCCCTGTCGGTCGTGCAGCACACGATGGTCGACACCGGCCTGCTCACCTGGGCGGACCTGGCCGACCGCATGTCCGCCGCCCCGGCCCGCATCGGCCGCCTCGCCGGGCAGGGCCAGCCCCTGGCCGCCGGCAGCGCCGCCAACCTCGTGCTGGTCGACCCCGCGGCCCGCTGGACGGTCGAGCCCGAGACCATGGCCACCGCCGGGCGCAACTCGCCCTTCCGCGGCACCGAGCTGCCCGGCCGGGTGGTCGCCACGTTCCTGCGCGGGCGGGCCACCGTCCGCGACGGGCGCCTGGTCGACCGCGACGCCCGGCACGACACCGAGGGGAGCCGGCCGTGAAGTTCGTCGGCACGATCATCCTGGTCATCGCGCTGCTGCTGCTGTGGCGGATGATGTTCACCGGCTACCGGGGCCGCGCGCTGCGGCAGAAGACCCTGCCGCGCCCCGTGGGCTCGCGCGACTGGCAGGGCCTCCACGACGCCGTCGAGGGCGTCTACGTGTCCACCACCGACGCGGAGAACTCCCTGGACCGCATCGCCGCCCACGGCCTGGGCACCCGCAGCGCCGTCGCCGTCGGGTTCGTCGACGAGGGCGTGGGGTTCCTGCGCCAGGGCGCGCGCTCCTTCGTGGTGCCCGTGCAGGACATCGTCGGCGTCGGGCACGGGCCCGGCATGGTCGGCAAGTGGATGGGCCGCGGCGACGGCCTGGTCGTGCTGCGCTGGCGCCTGGGCGACCGCGTGGTGGACACAGGCGTCAAACCCCGCCACCCCGAGCAGGGGGCGCGGTTCGCCGAGCAGGTGGAGGACCTGGTGCGCAGGGCGCGCAAGCAGGACGACAGCGGAGGTGCGGAGTGAGCGAGGCGACCACCCGGGCGCAGGAGGCCCGTGTCCCGGCGGTCCTGGTGCTGGAGGACGGGCGCACGTTCCGCGGCAGGGCCTACGGGCACGTCGGCGAGACCGTCGGCGAGGCCGTCTTCTCGACCGGCATGACCGGCTACCAGGAAACCCTCACCGACCCCAGCTACCACCGCCAGGTCGTCGTCATGACGGCCCCGCACGTGGGCAACACGGGGTACAACGACGAGGACGAGGAGTCCGCGCGGATCTGGGTGGCCGGGTACGTCGTGCGCGACCCCGCCCGCGTCCCGTCGAACTGGCGCTCGCAGCGCTCGCTGGACGAGGCGCTGGACGCCCAGGGCGTCGTCGGCATCAGCGGCGTGGACACCCGCGCACTGACCCGGCACCTGCGCGAGCGCGGCGCCATGAAGGTCGGCGTCTTCTCCGGCGAGGCCGCCCGCCGGCCCGCCGAGGCGCTGCTGGCCGCCGTGCGCGGTGCGCCGGAGATGGTCGGCACCGACCTGGCCTCCCTGGTCAGCACCCCCGAGCCGTACACGGTGCCCGCCGCCGGCGAGCGGCGCTTCACCGTCGCCGCGCTCGACCTGGGCATCAAGTCGATGACCCCGCAGCGCCTCGCCGAACGCGGCGTGGAGGTCACCGTGCTGCCCTCCACGGCCACGCTGGAGCAGGTGCTCACCTCCGGCCCGGGCGGCACCGCCCCCGACGGGGTGTTCTTCTCCAACGGGCCCGGCGACCCCGCCGCCGCCAGCCACGAGATCGAGGTCCTGCAGGGCGTGCTGGAGCGGAAGGTGCCGTTCTTCGGCATCTGCTACGGCAACCAGCTGCTGGGGCGCGCCCTCGGGTTCGGCACCTACAAGCTCAAGTACGGCCACCGCGGCATCAACCAGCCCGTCATGGACCTGGCCACCCGCAAGGTCGAGGTCACCGCCCACAACCACGGCTTCGCGGTCGAGGGGAAGGCGGGGGAGGTGCGCCGCACCCCCTACGGGCGCGCCGAGGTCAGCCACGTGTGCCTCAACGACGACGTCGTGGAGGGCCTGCGCTGCCTGGACACCCCGGCCTTCAGCGTGCAGTACCACCCGGAGGCCGCGGCCGGCCCGCACGACGCCTCCTACCTGTTCGACCGGTTCGTCGCCCTCATGGAGGGCACGCCCGCCGCGGAACTCGTCGACGACACCGGCGCGATCGACACGACTGAGAAGGACGCCTGATGCCCCGCCGCACCGACATCTCCTCGGTCCTCGTCATCGGCTCCGGGCCGATCGTCATCGGCCAGGCCGCCGAGTTCGACTACTCCGGCACCCAGGCGTGCCGGGTGCTCAAGGCCGAGGGCCTGCGAGTCGTCCTGGTGAACTCCAACCCCGCGACGATCATGACGGACCCGGAGATGGCCGACGCCACCTACGTCGAGCCCATCACCCCCGCCGTCGTCGAGGCCATCATCGCCAAGGAGAAGCCCGACGCGCTGCTGGCCACCCTCGGCGGGCAGACCGCGCTGAACACCGCCATCGCCCTGTTCGAGTCCGGGGTGCTGGACGAGCACGGTGTCGAGCTCATCGGCGCCGACGTCGACGCCATCAAGCTCGGCGAGGACCGGCTGCTGTTCAAGGGCGTCGTGGAGCGCTGCGGCGCCGAGTCCGCGCGCAGCCACCTGTGCCACTCCATGGACGAGGTGCTCGCCGCCGCCGACGACCTGGGGTACCCCGTCGTGGTGCGCCCCAGCTTCACCATGGGCGGTCTCGGCTCCGGCTTCGCCTACGACGAGACCGACCTGCGCCGCATCGCCGGGCAGGGCCTGCACCACTCCCCGGTCACCGAGGTGCTGCTGGAGGAGTCGATCCTCGGGTGGAAGGAGTACGAGCTCGAGCTCATGCGGGACCGCGCCGACAACGTCGTGGTCGTCTGCTCCATCGAGAACTTCGACCCGATGGGCGTGCACACCGGCGACTCCATCACCGTGGCGCCGGCCATGACCCTCACGGACCGCGAGTACCAGCGGATGCGCGACATCGGCATCGCCGTCATCCGCGAGGTCGGCGTCGACACCGGCGGCTGCAACATCCAGTTCGCCGTCAACCCCGCCGACGGGCGCATCATCGTCATCGAGATGAACCCGCGCGTCTCGCGCTCCAGCGCGCTGGCGTCCAAGGCCACCGGGTTCCCGATCGCCAAGATCGCCGCGCGCCTGGCCGTCGGGTACACCCTCGACGAGATCCCCAACGACATCACCCGCTCCACGCCGGCCAGCTTCGAGCCGAGCCTGGACTACGTCGTCGTCAAGGTGCCCCGGTTCGCCTTCGAGAAGTTCCCGGCCGCCGACCCCACCCTCACCACGACGATGAAGAGCGTCGGCGAGGCCATGGCGATGGGCCGCAACTTCACCGAAGCCCTCCAGAAGGCGCTGCGCAGCACCGAGAAGCGCGGTGCTCCGTTCAGCTGGGCCGGCGACCCCGGCGACCTGCGCGACCTGCTGCGGCGCGTGCGCCAGCCCACCGACGAGCGCATCGGGCTGGTGATGCGGGCCGTCCGCGCCGGCGCCACCCCCGCCGAGCTGTTCGAGGCGACCAGGATCGACCCCTGGTTCCTGGACCAGATGTTCCTGCTCGACGAGATCGCCGTGGAGGTCCGCGAGGCCGACGAGCTCACCCCCGAGCTGCTGCGCCACGCCAAGCGGCACGGTTTCTCCGACGCGCAGATCGGCGAGCTGCGGCACATGGACGAGGCCGTGGTGCGCGGGGTGCGTCACGCCCTGGGCGTTCGGCCGGTCTACAAGACCGTCGACACCTGCGCCGCGGAGTTCGCGGCCTCCACCCCGTACCACTACTCCAGCTACGACGAGGAGGACGAGACCCGCCCCCGCGAGAAGCCGGCGATCGTCATCCTCGGCTCCGGCCCCAACCGCATCGGCCAGGGCGTGGAGTTCGACTACTCCTGCGTGCACGCCAGCTTCGCCCTGCGCGAGGCCGGGTTCGAGACCGTCATGGTCAACTGCAACCCCGAGACGGTCTCCACCGACTACGACACCTCCGACCGGCTGTACTTCGAGCCGCTGACGCTGGAGGACGTCCTGGAGGTCGTGCACGCCGAGATGCGCTGCGGCCCCGTCGCCGGCGTCATCGTGCAGCTGGGCGGGCAGACCCCGCTCGGGCTGGCCGCGAAGCTGGAGGAGGCCGGGGTCCCCATCATCGGCACCTCCCCGGCCGCCATCGACCTCGCCGAGGAGCGCGGCGCCTTCGGGCGGGTGCTGGAGCAGGCCGGTCTCGTCGCGCCCAAGCACGGCACGGCGTCCTCGTTCCACGAGGCGCGGGCCATCGCCGCCGGCATCGGCTACCCCGTGCTGGTGCGCCCCAGCTACGTCCTGGGCGGACGCGGCATGCAGATCGTCTACGACGAGGCCTCCCTCGAGGAGTACATGGCGACCGCCACCGAGGTCTCGCCCGAGCGCCCCGTGCTGGTGGACCGCTTCCTCGACGACGCCATCGAGATCGACGTCGACGCCCTCTTCGACGGCGAGGACACCTACATCGGCGGGATCATGGAGCACATCGAGGAGGCCGGCATCCACTCCGGCGACTCCGCGTGCGTCATCCCGCCGGCCACGCTGGGCAGGGCCGAGCTGGAGCGGGTGCGCCGCGCCACCGAGGCCATCGCCCGTGGCGTGGGGGTGCGGGGCCTGCTCAACGTCCAGTTCGCGCTGGCCGCCGACATCCTCTACGTGCTCGAGGCCAACCCGCGCGCCTCGCGCACCGTGCCGTTCGTGTCCAAGGCCACCGGCGTGCCGCTGGCCAAGGCCGCGGCCCGCCTCATGGCCGGCACCCCCATCCGCGAGCTGCGCGCCGAGGGCCTGCTGCCCGCACGCGGTGACGGCGGGATCCTGCCGCCCGAGGCGCCGGTGTCGGTGAAGGAGGCCGTGCTGCCCTTCGCGCGCTTCCGCACCGCGGAGGGGCACGTCGTGGACTCCCTGCTGGGTCCGGAGATGCGCTCCACCGGTGAGGTCATGGGCATCGACGCGGACTTCCCCACCGCCTTCGGCAAGGCGCAGGCCGCCGCCTACGGCGGGCTGCCCACCTCCGGGACGGCGTTCATCTCCGTGGCCGACCGCGACAAGCGCGCCATGATCTTCCCGGTCAAGCACCTGGCCGACCTGGGGTTCACCCTGCTGGCCACCGAGGGCACCGCCGGTGTGCTGCGCCGCAACGGCATCGCCTCCACCGTGGTGCGCAAGCACTCCGAGGGCACCGGTGAGGGCGGGGAGCTGACGATCGTCGGCCAGATCGCCGCCGGTCAGGTCGCCATGGTCGTCAACACCCCCTCGGGCGACCAGGCCCGCGCCGACGGCTACGAGATCCGCGCCGCGGCCACCGCCGTCGGCGCCCCGATCATCACCACCGTGCAGGAGCTGGCCGCCGCGGTGCAGGCCATCGAGGCCATTCGCGCCGGGCAGGGCACCTCCGTCGCCCCGCTGCAGGAGCACGCCGCGAACCTGGCCGCCGCCTGGGACGGGTTCCGCGCGTGAGCGCACCCCGGGTCGCGGCGGGGGAGCGGTTCGGCGCCCGCCTGGCCGCGGCGGTCGCCGAGCACGGGCCGCTGTGCGCGGGCATCGACCCCCACGCCCCGCTGCTGGCGGCGTGGGGCCTGGACGACGACGCCGCCGGGGTGGAGCGCTTCGGGCGCACCGTCGTGGCGGCGCTCGCCGGCCACGTCGCGGCCCTGAAGCCGCAGGCGGCGTTCTTCGAGCGGCACGGCTCACGGGGGGTCGCAGCGCTGGAGCGCGTGATCGCCGACGCCCGCGACGCAGGGGTCCTGACGGTCGTGGACGCCAAGCGCGGCGACATCGGCTCCACGATGGCCGCGTACGCCGACGCGTTCGCCGGGGACTCCCCGCTGGCCGGGGACGCGGTCACCGCCTCGCCGTACCTGGGGTTCGGGTCGCTGCAGCCGTTGCTGGACGTGGCCGGCGAGCACGGCCGTGGCGTGTTCGTGCTCGCCCTCACCTCCAACCCCGAGGGCCCGGGCGTGCAGCACGCCCGCGGCGCGGACGGGCGGCCGGTGGCCCGCGCCGTCGCCGAGGCCGCGGCCGCCGAGAACACCGGCGTGCCGCCGATGGGTGACGTCGGCCTCGTCGTCGGCGCCACCGTCGGCTCGGCCGTGCGCGAGCTGGGCATCGACCTGGCCGCCGTCAACGGGCCGCTGCTGGCGCCCGGGGTGGGGGCGCAGGGCGCCACCGCCGCGGACCTGCGCACCGTGTTCGGCGACGCGCGCCGGTATGTGCTCGCCGCCAGCTCCCGGGAGGTGCTGGCGGCCGGGCCGGACCCGGCGGCGCTGCGTGACGCGGCTCGCCGCTCCGCCGACGCGGTGCGCGACGCGCTCGCGGAGAGCTGACCGGGCCCGGTGCCGCTCCGCAGCGGCACCGGGCCCGAGCATACCCCTCTCATGCGAGAAACTTCTGGTTATCGAGGGCAACTTCCACCAAGCGGCAGGACTGCGGAGCGCAGCGAGCGCCTGGGCGATCGGGTCGTCGTCCGCCCGACCTCCTGGTCGATCGCGGCGACTCCGCAGCTGCCGCCTCAGCGGTCGAGGGCCGTCCCCGCCTGGACGTGCTCACCCGCCGACACGCTCTCCGGCAGGTCGCCGGGCAGGTCCGGGTTGCCGACGGCACGGAACACCGGGTCCTGGCCCGCGCGCACCTGACGCTCGTAGTCGCGGAGCGCTCCCAGGGCCCACTTGCCGAGCAGCACGATCGCCACGAGGTTCACGAGCGCCACCACGAGCACGCGGAACACGAGCAGGACCACCGGCCCGGCACGCAGGAAGGACATGTTCACCTCGGCGTAGGCGTAGTTGCCCAGCACGGAGGAGAAGGCGAAGACGAGCGTGGTCATCACCGGGGTCAAGCCGCTGCCGAGCTGGTCCGCGACGGCGCTCCGCGTGAGGGAGGCGCCCCCCACGTCGGCGCCCGGCGCGCACACCTGCGGGCTGGCCGACAGGATGATGAACGCCGTGGCGGAGCAGATGACGACGGTGTCGACGAAGACGCCGAAGGACTGCACGAGGCCCTGCTTGACCGGGTGGCTCGTGGTGGCCGTCGCCGCGGCGTTCGGGGCGCTGCCCATGCCGGCCTCGTTGGAGAACAGGCCCCGCTTGGCGCCGTTGAGCAGCGCGGCGGCGATCCCGCCGGTGATCCCGGCCGCGGCCTCGCCGACACCGAAGGCGGCGGAGAGGATCTGGCTCAGGACGCCGCCCAGCGCGGTGAGGTTCAGGGCGACGATCACCAGGGCGAGGAGGACGTAGGCCAGGGCCATGAGGGGGACCACGACCTCGGTGACGCGGGCGATGCGGCGCACGCCGCCGAAGACGACGAGGGCGGTCAGCGCCATCAGCACCAGCGCGGTCCAGCCGGCGGAGACGCCGTGCCCCTCGGACAGCACGGAGCTGATGGTGTTGGCCTGCACCATGTTGAAGGAGAACCCGAACGTGAAGATCAGCAGGACCGCGAAGAGCACCCCACCCGCGCGCGACCGCAGTCCCCGCTCGATGTGGGAGGCGGGCCCGCCGCGGAACGTCCCGTCCGCTGCGGGGACCTTGAAGACCTGGGCGAGGGTGGACTCGACGAGGGCGGTGACCATGCCGACGAGGGCCACCACCCACATCCAGAAGACGGCTCCGGGACCGCCCAGGGTGAGCGCGATGGCCACCCCGGCGATGTTGCCCGTGCCGACCCGCGAGGCGAGGCCGATGGCGAACGCCTGGAAGGAGGAGATGCCGCCCTCTGCGCCGCTGCGCGAGGAACCGACCAGGCGCAGCATGCGCCCGAAGAGCCGGACCTGGGCGAGGCGGGTCCGGACGCCGAAGTAGAGCCCCGTTCCGAGGAGCACGTGCACCAGCACGTACGTCCACAGGATGTTCGAGATCGGGTCGATCAGGTTCTCCTGGATCGCGTCCATCCGTGCCTCCGAGTGTCGGGATGGGTACCGTGCGATCGCAGCGGCCCGCACTGCTCCAGGCGCAGCGACCGGGCGGAGGGGCTCGGGCCGCACCGGTCCGTGAAGGATCCGGTCTGGACCGGGGGAACAGCATGTCGTCCGCCCGCCCGATCCGATGCCACCCGCGCGCGAGCGCCCCGAGGGCCTCCGGGGGTGGTGCCGGTGGGGACGGGGAGGGCCGTGGCCGCAGCAGTGCCGGCCACCCCGTGACGCTCCCCGCACCCGTCGGAGGCCGGCGCTCCGGCGGCGTCGCTCGGCGAAGGCGGCGCTCGCGGGCCCTGGGCTGCCGCTGGCTCCGGGAACCCGCTTGACCGAACACTGAACGATGTTCAGCTTTCGTTCCGCCGGGCCGCAGCCCGGGGCCCGACGACGTGCAGGAGCATCCGTGAGCGAAACCCGAGGAGTCACCAGGGCCCCGGCGCAGCGAGGGGACCGGATCACCGCGCCCGACGGGACCGTGTTCCGCGACCTGAACGGCAACGGGACGATGGAGCCCTACGAGGATCCCCGGCTGCCCGTCGAGGAGCGTGTCGAGGACCTGCTGCGCCGCCTGTCGGTGCCGGAGAAGGCCGGGTTGATGTTCCAGAGCATCATCGGCGTCCCGGCGAGCGGGAGCCTCGCCGACGAGGACCCGGCCACGGCGCGCGGCACGGCCGCCGACCTGGTCGGCAGCAGGCTGATGAACCACTTCAACGTCCACCTGCTGCCCGAGCCGCGCCTGACGGCGCGCTGGGTCAACGAGCTGCAGCACCTGGCGGTGGAGGCCACCCCGCACGGCATCCCGGTGACCCTGTCCACCGACCCGCGCCACGCCTGGGCCGAGAACCAGGGGGCGTCCTTCCGCGCCGACCACTTCTCCGCCTGGCCCGAGGCGCTGGGGCTGGCGGCGCTGCGCGACGAGGACGTCGTGCGCGAGTTCGCGCGCACTGCGCGCGAGGAGTACCTCGCCGTCGGGTTGCGGGCCGCCCTGCACCCCACGGTGGACCTCGCCACCGAACCCCGCTGGGCGCGTCAGTACGGCACCTTCGGGCAGGACCCCGACCTGGCGGGCCGGCTGGCGGTCGCCCACCTCGACGGTTTCGAGGGTGAGCGGCTCGGCCCCGGCAGCGTCGCCTGCACCGCCAAGCACTTCCCCGGCGGCGGGCCGCAGAAGGACGGGGAGGACGCGCACTTCCCCTACGGCCGTGAGCAGGTCTACCCCGGCGGCATGTTCGAGCGCCACCTCGAACCCTTCCGTCGCGTCCTCGAGCGCGGTGTCTCGGCGATCATGCCCTACTACGGGATGCCCGTCGGGCTCACCCTGCACGGCCGACCCGTCGAGGAGGTGGGGTTCGGCTTCAACCGGCAGGTCGTCACCGGGCTGCTGCGCGAGGAGCTCGGTTTCGACGGCGTGGTCTGCACCGACTGGGGGCTGGTCACCGAGTCCCGCGCGGGTGGGCGGACCCTGCCCGCGCGCGCCTGGGGCGTCGAGCACCTCGACGTCGCCGAGCGCGTGCTGAAGATCCTCGACGCCGGCTGCGACCAGCTCGGCGGGGAGCAGTGCCCCGAGGTCGTCGTCGCGCTCGTCGAGCGGGGGCTCGTCCCCGAGTCGCGTCTGGACGTCTCCGTGCGCCGCCTGCTGCGCGTGAAGTTCGAGCTCGGCCTGTTCGACGACCCCTTCGTCGACGAGGACGCCGCCGGCGCACGGGTGGGGACCCCAGGGGCCGTCGCGGCAGGACGCCGCGCCCAGGCCGAGTCGGTGACCGTGCTGCACCGCGAGCCCGGCGTCCTGCCGCTGGCACCGGGAACCCCCGTGCACGCCGAGGGCCTGGAGGCCGGCGCCCTGGAGGCGGCCGGGTTGCGGTCCGCCACCGCCGAGCAGGCGGAGGTCGCCGTGGTCCGCCTGCAGGCGCCGTGGGAACCCCGCGACACGTACATGCTCGAGGCGCAGTTCCACGCCGGCAGCCTGGAGTTCGACGACGGCACCGTCCGGCGCGTGGCTGACCTGGCCGCCGAACTCCCGGTCGTGGTCACCGTCAACCTGGACCGACCCGCGGTCCTGACCCCCCTCCTGCCGCACAGCGCGGCCCTCGTGGGCGTGTACGGAACCTCCGACGCGGCGCTCCTCGACGTGCTCACCGGCAGGGTCCGCGCGCGCGGGCGCCTGCCGTTCCAGCTGCCGCGCTCGGACGCCGCGGCTGCGGCGTCCCGTCCCGACGTGCCCGGTGACAGCCCCGAGGCGATCTTCGAGGCCGGTGACGGGCTCGTGGACGAGGGGTGAGCCCGACCCGGGGCCCCTACGCGCGGGGACGGCGCTCGCGGGACGCCGTGCTCGACGTCGCGCTCGCCGTCATCGCGCAGAAGGGTTACGGCGCAGCGTCACTGCGTGCGGTGGCTGACGGGGCCGGCATGACGCCGGCGGGGTTGCTGCACCACTTCGGAACGCGCGAGAACCTGTTCACCGAGGTGCTGCGGGCGCGCGACGAGGCCGACCGGGCCGCCTTCCCCGACGACCCTGCCGCGCGGTACCCGCGACTGGTCCGGCTGGCCCGGCACAACCTGACCGTGCCGGGTCTCGTCCGGCTGCACGTCGCACTGGCGGCCGCGGCGGCCGATCCCGCGCACCCCGCTCACGAGTTCTTCCGCGAACGCGCGACCCGCGTGCACGCCGCGGTCGCCGCCGACGTCCGGAACAGGCAGCGGGCCGGCTCCTTCGCCGCCGACGTCGACGCGACGCACTTCGGGCGGGTGCTCACCGCGTCGTCGGACGGGCTGCAGGCGCAGTGGACGGTCGATCCGTCGATCGACCCGCCGGGGGTGCTGGAGCAGTTGTGGGACCGGTTCGCGCTCGCAGGCACACCCGATTGAGCGGTCCCCGAACCTGGCCCCCGTCAGGAGACGACGCCCGCGCCGTGCAGGACGACGAGGACCAGGCCGCCCAGTCCCAGCAGGGTGCAGGCGGCGGCGGTGGCGGCGATGAGGTGGCCGGCGGCGGCGGGGTGGTCCAGGTCCCCGGCGGCCAGGAGCCGGGCGGTCGCGCGCCGGACGCGCCGGGAGGCCAGCACGTGCACCCCCACCCCGGTGCCGGCCGCGGCCAGGCCCAGCACCACGGCCCCGACACCCAGGTGGGGCAGCAGGAGCCGTGCGGCGCCCAGGCCGGCCACGACCAGCGACAGGGCGGTACGCCGCCAGGCCAGGGCCGTGCGCTCCGGCTGCAGACCGGCGTCGAAGACGGCGGAACCCCCGCCGGTGCCCGGATCGCTCACCGCAGCAGCAGGCCGAGCAGCACCAGCACCCCGGCCAGGCCCGTGCCGGCGGTCAGCGGTGCGGCGAGCGCGGGGGAGGCCAGCGGCTCGCCGCGGCGCATCGCGCGCTCGTCGCGCGCCCAGCCGCGCCAGGCCTGGACCGGCGCGGCCATCCCGAGCACGACGAGCACGATCGAGGCGGCCAGGCGCAGTTGCGGTTGCAGCGGCAGGGCCAGGCCCTCCAGCGCCACACCGGCGGCCAGCAGTGCCAGCGAGGTGCGGATCCAGGCCAGGAAGGTGCGCTCGTTGGCCAGGCTGAACCGCGGATCGGGTTCGGTGCCGTGACGGTAGACCGAGGCCGGGAAGCGGGTGCGTCCCTGCGACCGTCCGCTCACGCCGCATCCCCGATGCGTCCTTCGCCACGTCGGACGACCCGAACCCGTCGGCTGTTGACGCGCCCACCGGGTGCGTCCGTCATGCGTCCTCCTCCACCGGTGCAGGTGGCGATGCTACGTCGCGCCCCGCCCCCGACGAGGTCCTCGCCGCCTCCGCGCACGAGCGGTGGCACCGACGCGAAGCCGTCGCGGTGGACGCCCACGTCGACGCCGTCGCCGCGGCCCCGGGTCCGCCCAACCGGGCTAGGGTCACCCGACGTGACCCCCTCGCGCCGGCTGCTGGCCGACGTCCTGCGCCGCCGCCGGCGCCCGGCCCTCGTCGGGTGCGCCTCCTCCACGGTGCACCAGACCTGCGAGGCGCTGGTGCCGGTCGCCATCGGCCTGGTCGTCGACCGTGCCGTGGCCACCGGCGACACCTCCGCGATCGCGTGGTCGGTGGCCGGGGTGCTGGCGCTGTTCGCGGTGCTCACCTGCGCCGGCGCGTTCGCGTTCTGGACGATCGACGGGGCCCAGCTGCGCGAGGCCCACCACCTGCGGGTGGCGGTGCTGGACGCGGTGCTGCACCGCCCCCCGTCCGCGCCGTCGCTGCGCGACGGCGACGTGCTCAGCGTCGCCACCTCCGACACCCGCCAGAGCGCCCAGGTCGTCGCCCTGCTCGGTCACCTGGTCTCCGGCAGCGTCGGCATGGCCGTGTCCGCCGTGGTGCTGCTGCGCGTGGACGTGCTCCTGGGCCTCGGGCTGCTGGTGGCCGTGCCGCTGCTCGTGCTGGGGCTGGGGCGTCTGGCGCCTCGGCTGGAGCGGCGCGTGCGGACCCGGCAGGAGGCCGCCGGCCTGGCGGCCGCCACGGCCGCGGACCTGCTCGCCGGGCTGCGTCCCCTGCGCGGTGTCGGCGGCGTGCCGGAGGCGGTGCGCCGCTACCGCACCACCAGCCGCACCTCCCGCGACGCCGCCGTGGGGGCCGCGGGCGCCACCGCCGCCGTCGTGGGCGCCAGCACCCTGGCCACCGGCCTGCTCCTGCTGGGCACGGCCGCCGCAGCCACCGCCCTCGCCGTGCGGGGCCGCATCGACGTCGGGGAACTGGTCACCGTGGTCGGCGCCGCCGCGTTCCTCGCCGACCCGGTGCGCACCATCACCGCCTGCGTGCAGGGGCTCGCCGTGGCGCGCGCCAGCGCCGGCCGGGTCTCCGCGCTGCTGGCGGCCACCCCCGGCAGGGGCGCCGCGCCCGTGCAGGCCCACCGGCCGGCGCGCGCGGAGGTCCCCGCCGCACGCGCCGGCGGGCACGCCGCGGGCGCTGCGCTGAGCGTGGAGCACCTGCGCGCCGGGGCGCTGCGGGACGTCACCCTCACCGCCGGCGAGGGCGAGATGCTCGGCGTCGTCACCACCGACGTCGCCGTGGCCGACGACCTGGTCGCGGTGCTGGCCGGGCGGCGCGCTCCCGAGGCCGGTGCGGTGCGCGTGCGCGGCCTGGACCCGGTGGCGGCCGACCCCGCCGCCGTGCGCGGGCAGCTGCTCGTCGAACCGCACACGGTCCACCTGCTGGGCTCGGGCCTGCGCGAGGCCCTGGACACGGGTGCCGCCGCCGGGCACGCGGGTCTGCAGGCGGCACTGGCCGCGGCCGGGGCCGACGAGGTCGTGCGCGAGCGCCCCGGCGGCCTGGACGGGCCCCTGCTCGAGCGCGGCGCGGACCTGTCCGGCGGGCAGCGCCAGCGCCTCGCGCTGGCGCGGGCGCTGGCCGCCGACCGTCCCGTGCTGGTCCTGCGCGACCCGACCACCGCGCTGGACGCGGTCACCGAGGACGCCGTGGCCGCCGGGCTGCGCCGCCTGCGCCACGGCGACGACGGCCACGGCGACGACGGCAGCTGTGGCGGTGGGACCCGCGCCCGCACCACCGTGGTGCTCACCACGTCGCCGATGCTGCTGGCCCGCTGCGACCGCGTCGTGCTGCTGGGCGCCGACGGGTGCCGCACCGGCACCCACGCCGAGCTGCTGGGCGAGCCCGCGTACGCCGCGGCGGTGCTGCGGTGAGCGCCACCTCCCGCAGCACCGCCGCGTCGCAGCCCGGCAGCGCGGCGCTGCCCGTGGCCGGCGCCCGGCGCACCGCCGCGGTGCTGGTGTCCACCGCGGCCGCCCACCGGCGCACCCTGCTGGCTGCCCTGACCACCACCACCGCCGCCAGCGCGGGCCTGGTCCTGGTGCCGCTGCTGCTGGGCCGCGTCGTGGACGTCGTCGTCGCCGTCCTGGCCGGCGCGGGCACCGGGGCGGACGCGGGTGCGACGGCCGGTGAGGAGCGCCGGCTGTGGTGGTTGTTCGCGCTGCTGGCCGCTGCCGCCGTCCTGACCGCCGTGTTCGCCGCCGCGTCGCGCGCCCGGAGCGAACGGCTGGGCGTGGAGATCGCCGCCGACCTGCGCGAGCGCGTCGTGGACCGCTCCCTGCGGATGGACGCCGAGCGCCTGGAGCGCGCCGGCGGCGCCGACGTGGCCTCCCGGGTCACCGAGGACGTGGAGCTGTTCACCGCCTCCAGCGAGCTGGCCGCGACGGTGCTGACCTCCCTGGTGACCGTCGTGCTGGCGGCGGCCGGTTTCGCCGCCCTCGACTGGCGCCTCGCGCTGGCGTTCTGCACCGTCTTCCCGATCTACGCGCTGGCCCTGCGCAGCTACCTGCCGCGCGCGGCGCCGCTGTACGCGCGGGAGCGGGCGGTGGCCGCCGAGCGCTCGCGGGTGGTGCTGGAGTCCCTGCACGGGGTCCGGACCGTGCAGGCCTACGGCACGCAGGAGCAGCAGACCGGACGCGTCGAGCGGGCCTCGGCACGCGGCGTCGGTGCGGCGCTGGACGCGCTGCGCACCTTCGCGCGGCTGTCGGTGTCCATGAACGCGGCCGAGGCGGTGGGGTTGTCCGCGCTGCTGCTCACGGGGTTCCACCTGGTGCGCGCCGACGCCGTCAGCGTCGGCGACGTCACGGCCGCCGCCCTGCTGTTCCACCGCCTGTTCGGCCCGCTGGGGGTGCTGCTGCTCAGCTTCGACGACGTCCAGCGCGCCGGCGCGGCCCTGGCCCGGCTCGTGGGCGTGGCCGACACCGAACCCCCCGCCGCCCGGCCCCGGCGCCGGGTGCGCCACCCCGCCGCGCTGAGCGCGCGCGGCCTGCGCCACGCCTACGCCGGCGGCGCCCCCGTCCTGCACGGGGTGGACCTGGACGTGCCGGCCGGCGGGACGCTGGCGGTGGTGGGGGAGTCCGGTGCCGGCAAGTCCACGCTGGCCGCTCTGCTCGGCGGCGTGTCCACCCCCACCGGCGGGCGCGTCCTGCTCGGTGGCGTGGACCTCGGCGAGCTGGACCCGCAGCAGCTGCGCGAGCACGTGGCCGTGGTCACCCAGGAGGCGCACGTCTTCACCGGGACGTTGCGCGAGGACCTGACCCTGGCCGCCCCCGGCGCCGGTGACGACCAGCTGCGTGCGGCCCTGACCGCCGTCGGCGCACGAGCGTGGGTGGACGCCCTGCCGCACGGGCTGGACACCCGCGTCGGCACCGGGCAGCACCCGCTGACCGCCGCGCAGGAGCAGCAGCTGGCGCTGGCGCGCGTCGTGCTGCGCGACCCGGCGCTGGTGGTCCTGGACGAGGCCACCGCCGAGGCCGGCAGCGCCGGCGCGCGGGACCTGGAGGACGCCGCCCGCGCCGTGCTGGTCGGGCGCACCGCCGTGGTCGTGGCCCACCGGCTGACGCAGGCCCGCACCTGCGACCGGATCGCGGTGCTGGAGCGCGGGCGGCTGGCCGAGCTGGGCAGCCACGACGAGCTGGTCGCCGCCGGCGGGCGGTACGCGCGGCTGTGGAGGACCTGGAGCGCCAGCAGCCCCGCGCCGCGGACGGGCGGGAACCCGCGCGTCACCTGACGTTCACCTGCGGCGGTGCCGGTGCGGTCCGTCCCGTCGCCGGGAGCGGCTACGTTCTGCGCGTCCGTGTGCCCGTCCGGAAGGACCCCCATGCCCCACCGCTCCCGCGCGGCCCGCCTGACCGGCGGCTGCACCGCCCTCGGCGTCGCCGGCGCCGCGCTCACCGCCCTGGGCCTGCCCGCCACCGCGGCGTCCGCGGCCGCGCCGACCGCCCCGTTCGTCTCCGAGGTCCACTACGACAACGCCGGCACCGACACCGGTGAGTTCGTCGAGGTCCAGCTGCCCGCCGGGACCACCTCCGCGGGGCTGTCGGTCGTGCTCTACAACGGCGGCAACGGCGCGGTGTACGACACCGACGCGCTGCCCGCCGTGACGGCCCCCGCCGACGCACCCGCCGTGGCCGTCGTGGAGTACCCCGCCAACGGCGTGCAGAACGGCGCGCCGGACGGCATCGCCCTCGTGCGCGGCGACGAGGTGCTGGAGTTCCTCTCGTACGAAGGCGCCTTCACCGCCGACGGTGGTCCCGCCGTCGGGCGGACCAGCACCGACATCGGCGTCAGCGAGAGCGGCAGCACCCCCGCCGGGCAGTCCCTGTCGCGCAGCTACGACGCCGCCACCGGCTCGCTGGTCTGGGCCGGCCCCGCCACCGCCACCCCCGGCGCGCTGAACACGGACGCCCCCGCGGAACCCGAGCCGCCCGCACCGACCGAGCCGGTCGAGGTCGGTGCCGTGCAGGGCGCCGGCGCGACGACGCCGCTCGACGGGCAGCAGGTCACCGTCACCGGCGTCGTCGTCGGCGACACCCCCGGGCTGTCCGGGTTCTACCTGCAGGACCCCGACGGCGACGGGGACGCGGCGACCTCCGACGGCATCTTCGTCTTCAGCACCGCCGCGGTCGACCTCGGCGACACGGTCACCGTCACCGGCCGGGCCGAGGAGTACTACGAGCAGACGCAGATCTCCGCCCCCTCGGGCGTCACGGTCGTCACCGAGGGCACCGCGGCGGACCTGCCCGCCCCCGCCGCGCTGGACCTGCCCGCCGGCACCGACGCCCGCGAGCGCCTGGAAGGGATGCTCGTCGCCCCCGCGGACCGCCTCACCGTCAGCGAGGTCTACGACCTGACGAGCTACGGCGAGCTGACCCTGTCCGAGGGCGGGGTGCTGGTGCAGCCCACCGAGCTGGCCCGCCCCGGTGACGCCGCCGAGGCGATCGCGACGGAGAACGCGCGGCGCAGCGTCGTCCTCGACGACGCCGTCAGCTCCCGCGCGTCCGTCACCACCCGCCCGTACCTCGGCGCGGACACCCCCGTGCGCGTCGGCGACGCCGTGCAGTTCACCGAGCCCCTGGTGCTCGGGTACGGCTTCGACGCGTGGCGGCTGCAGCCGGCCGACGGCACCGCCGAAGGCGTCTTCGCCCCGCAGAACACCCGCCCCGCCGCCCCCGAGGCCGTCGGCGGCGACGTGCAGGTCGGCGCGTTCAACGTCCTGAACTACTTCCTCACCTTCGACCAGTCCGTCGGTCGCGGCGCCGAGAACCAGGCGGAGCTCGAGGAGCAGGCCGGCAAGATCGTCCCGGCGATCCTGGCGCTGGACGCGGACGTCGTCACCCTCATGGAGATCGAGGACACCGACTCCAGCGGTCTCACCCCCGGCGACGCCGACACGGCGCTCGCGGACCTCGTGCAGCGGCTGAACGCGGTCGCCGGGTACGAGCAGTGGGCGTACGTGCCGATGCCGCAGGAGCTGTACTCCGTGGACCGCGACGTCATCCGCAACGCGATCATCTACAAGGAGGACGTCGTGCAGCCCGTCGGCGCCTCCGTGGGCCTGGTCGACGAGACCGTGTGGTCCAACGCCCGCGAGCCGATCGCGCAGACGTTCGTCAAGGACGGCGACGCGTTCACCGTCGTGGCGAACCACTTCAAGTCCAAGGGCGGCACCGGTTCCGGGGACAACGCCGACACCGGCCAGGGCTCCTTCAACGGCGACCGCGTCCGGCAGGCCGAGTCCCTGGCCGGGTTCCTCGAGCGGCTGCGCCGGGACACCGGTGACGCGGACGTCGTCGCGATGGGCGACTTCAACGCCTACACGCAGGAGGACCCGATCGAGGTCCTGCGCGAGGCGGGCCTGACCGACCTGGGCAGCGAGTTCGACGAGGGTCGCTACAGCTACGTCTACGACGCGCTGTCCGGTTCCCTGGACCACGCCCTGGCCAGCTCCGAGCTCACCGCCAAGGTCACCGACGCCACCCACTGGAACATCAACTCGGTGGAGTCGTTCGCGTACCAGTACTCCGGCGACCCGGCGCTGTACGCGCCGAACCCCTACCGCTCCAGCGACCACGACCCGATCGTCCTCGGCATCGACCTCGACGAGCGCTGCCAGGGCCTGGTGCCCACGATCCGCGGCACCGACGGCGACGACGTGCTCGCCGGCACCAACCAGCGCGACGTGATCATGGGTCTCGGCGGGGACGACGTCATCACCGGCGGCAACGGCGAGGACGTGGTCTGCGGCGGCGCCGGGGACGACCGCCTCGCCGGCGGCAACGGCGACGACACCCTCCTCGGCGGGTTCGGCGACGACCGCCTCGCCGGCGCCAACGGCGCCGACGTCCTCGTCGGCGGTCCCGGCGCCGACGTCCTGGACCAGGGCCGCGGTTCGGGGCGCGAGGACCAGGGCGGCGCCGAGTCCTGACGTCAGGGCGCCGCGACCCCCACGAGGTCGCCCGCACGCGGTCCGGGGGTGGCCCGGCCGGGACGGTGGGGACCGGCCGGGCCACCCGCACCGCCGGGGCGTGCACCGTCGTGACGGGCAGCAGGTGCTCCCGCAGCCCTCCGCCGTCCACGCAGGCCGTTCGCACCTCCTGCCGCACGCCGTGCCCGGTGCTCCCCGCCCCCCTCGGCGCGGGGAGCACCGCCACGTGCACGTCCGAGCCGGTGCGGGCCGCGTCCAGGGGCCCAGCCGCAGCGCGGCCGCAGCGTCGGGGGAGCCGTCGCAGGCGAAGGCCGCCGCGAGCGCGTCGTCCCACGGCTCCTCGCGCGGTCCCCCCCCCCCCCGGTCGGCTGCCGAACCCGCTGCCGAACCCGCCGCCGTCGTACCGGTCGCCACGCACGGTGCCCTCCCGAGCCCGCCCCTCATCGTGACCCCGGCAAGACCCCGGCAAGACCCCGGCGGGACCCCGGCGGGACCCCGGCGGGACCCCGGCACCGCCCGCGCCGACAGGGCCCCCGGGCCCGCCGCGCGCCTCGCCCCTGTCGCCGGGGCCCGCCGGCGGGCACCCTGGGGGGACCACGGGCGAGGAGGCGGTGGACGTGAGCGGTGCGGACGCGGACCGTGCGGCGGTGGTCGTGGGCGTCGAGGGCGCCGAGGAGTCCGCTCCGGTGGCCTCGTGGGCGGCGGCCGAGGCCGCCCGCCGGGGTGCGCCGCTGCTGCTGGTGCACGCCGAGCAGTACCCGTTCGGGGCCGACGTGGCGGGAGCGGCGTGGGCGGGGGAGCTGATCGACCACCTGGACCGGGAGGCGCACGAGGCGCTGGAGCAGCTGGCCGCACGGGTGCGCGAGGCGGTGCCGGGCCTCGTCGTGCGCACCGAGCTCCTGCACGACCACCGCCGGCACGCGCTGCTGCGCGCCTCGCGACGGGCGTGCCTGGTGGTGACCGGCCCGGGGCGCCGGGCCGAGCGGCGCGGCGGGGCGCTGGGGGAGCTGCTGCTCGGCTCGACCAGCCTGTTCCTCGTGGCGCACGTCGCGTGCCCCGTCGTGGTGGTGCGCGCACCCGCCGGCGGGCGGGGCGGGCCGGGCGGTGCGGGCGCGGGGGAGCGGACCGGCGTGGTGGTGGGTTCGGACGGCTCGCGCGCGGCGCGCGCGGCGGAGCACTTCGCCGCCGCCCACGCCGGTGCCACGTCCCAGGCGCTGACGGTGCTGCGCGCCTGGAGCGCCCCCACCCCGCGAGGGCGCTCGGCCGACGACCCCGGTCTGCAGCGGGCCCGCGAGCTGGCACGCGACCAGGCGCAGCGGGGACTGCAGGAGGCGCTGGCCCGGCTGGGCGAGGCGCACCCGGGTCTGCCCTTGCGGTCCGCGCTGGTGGAGGACGCGCACCCGGCGTCCGCCCTGCTGGTCGCCGGTGCCGGGGCGCAGCTGCTCGTGCTGGGTTCGCGCGGTCGCGGGGCGTTCGCCAGCGCGTTGCTGGGGTCCACCAGCCACGAGGTGCTGCACCGGGCCGCGGGGCCGGTGGCCGTGGTGCCCGACGCCGACCGGCGCACGGACCTGTGACGTGTCGCACAAGGGCAGGGGGTGTCCCCGGTGTGGTCAGGGAAGGCTAAGCTTCCCGGTGTTGGGCCCGCGGACGCGCGGGGCCCTTCCCCCACCCCTGCGTGAAAGGCGTTGCCGTGAACCACCTCCTGCCCCGGCGCACTGCGGCCGGGTTCGCCCTCGGACTCGTCGCGTGCCTCGGCCTCTCGGCCTGCTCCGGCGCGGCGGAGGCCGAACCGGAGGCGGACGTCGCCGCGACCCGCACGGTCGAGACCAACGACGGCCCCGTCGAGGTCCCCGCCGAGCCCCTGCGCGTGGCCGCGCTCGACAACACCTCCTTCGCCACCCTCAAGGCGTTCGGCATCACCCCCGTGGCGGTCCCCAAGACGCTGCTGCCCGCGGAGGGGTACGCCGACTGGGCCTCCGACGAGTCCATCGCCGACGCCGGCAGCCACCGCGAGCCGGTCCTGGAGGCCATCAGCGAAGCCGAGCCGGACCTCATCATCGGCGGGTACCGCTTCGCCGAGCAGACCGCGGAACTGTCGAAGATCGCCCCCACCATCGACGTCTCGCCCTCCGCCGAGGCCGAGGGCGGGTTCGTCGAGAGCCTGAAGACCCAGACCACCACCCTGGGTGAGGTCTTCGGTCGGGAGGACGAGGCGGCCGAGCTCGTCGCCGCGCTGGAGCAGGCGCAGGAGGCCGCCGCCGCGCAGACGAACGGGGAGTCGGTGTTCCTGGCCGTGGCCAGCGGCGGGCACATCGACAACGGTTCCGAGCGCCTGGGGCGCATCACCGAGCCGCTGGGCCTGACCAACGTGCTGGAGGCCGAGGGCGACTCCATCCACAACGACTCCGGCCTGGCCCCTGAGACGATCGCCCAGCTGAACCCCGACTGGATGATCGTCCTGGACCGCGACGCAGCCACCGGTGCCGACGCGAGCGCCTCGCCCGCCCAGCAGCTGGTCTCCGAGCAGGAGGCGTGGAAGGACACCACCTTCATCACGCAGGACCACGTGATCTACCTGCCGGCCATGTTCTACGTCACCGAGGGCATCCAGGCCTACACCGACGTGTACGGGCAGATCGCGGACGCGTTCTCGGCGGCGTGAGCACCCCCACCCGCCCGGGGCGGCCGGGGCCGCCCCCCCCGCCCCCCCCGCCCCCCCCCCCCCCCCCCCCCCCCCCCCCCCCCCCCCCCCCCCCCCCCCCCCCCCCCCCCCCCCCCCCCCCCCCCCCCCCGGGGAGGGGTGTCAGTGGTCGGCGCCGGCCTCGTACGAGGTGCCCTTGGCGCGCTCGTAGGACGCCGCGATCTCCCGCTCGGCCTCCGCGCGGCCGGACCAGTTGGCGCCCTCGACGGACTTGCCGGGCTCCAGGTCCTTGTAGGTCTCGAAGAAGTGCTGGATCTCCAGGCGGTCGAAGTCGCTGATGTCCGACAGGTCCTGGACCTTCTCCCACCGCGGGTCGCCGGCCACGACCGCGAGGACCTTGTCGTCGCCGCCGGCCTCGTCGCGCATGTGGAACATGCCGATCGCGCGGCAGGTGATGAGGCAGCCGGGGAACGTCGGCTCGTCGAGCAGCACGAGGACGTCCAGCGGGTCGCCGTCCTCGCCCAGCGTGCCCTCGATGAACCCGTAGTCGTGCGGGTAGCGCGTGGAGGTGAACAGCATGCGGTCCAACCGGATGCGGCCGCTCTCGTGGTCGACCTCGTACTTGTTGCGCTGACCCTTGGGGATCTCGATGGTCGCGTCGAACTCGATCGGCGTGCTCGTGGGCGTGCTCACGCTGCTCCTCTCCTCGGGGTCGCGCCGACCCCGTCCTCGTCGGCCGGTCGCCACGTCCGGCGCCCGGCGGTCCGCGCTAGTGTCGCGCAGACCCCCGGCGTCCGCGGACGGGCGGTGCGCGGGGTCCACCGGCGCCGCGCCGGGGGGTGGGGAACGGGAGACGGGGGACGGGTGCGCAGGGCCGTGGTGGGCCTGGCCGGTGCGGCCACGGCCGTGGTGCTCGTCGCCGGCTACGCCGGGCTGGACGCCGCCGACGCCGTGCCCGGCCCGCTGACCACCACCCCGCCACCGACCGCCGCGCCCCTGCCCACCGCCCCCGCCGCCCTCGTCCCGGACGGCGGCGCCGCGCCGGTGCTCGCCCCGCCCGGCACCGCCGCCCCCGTGCCGGCCCCCGCCGCGCTGGGGGAGCGCACCGCCGCCGCCCTGGCCGACCCTGCCCTGGGGCCCGCCCCCTCCGCCGTGGTCGCCGACGCCCTCACCGGCGAGGTGCTGCTGTCGCGCGCCGCGGACGTGCCCCGCACCCCCGCCTCCGTCACCAAGCTGCTGACGGCCGCCGCGGCCCTGGACGTCCTGGGACCCGGCTCGCGCGCGGTGACGACCGTGGTGCGGGGCACCTCCGACGACGAGGTCGTCCTCGTGGCCGGCGGCGACGTGCTGCTGTCCGCGGGGGCGGGGGACCCCGCCGCCGTGGCCGGGCGCGCGGGCCTGGCCGACCTGGCGGCCACCACCGCCGAGGCGCTGCGCGCCGCCGGGCGCACCACCGTCGCCGTGCGGCTGGACGACGGGCTGTTCAGCGGCCCGGCCGTCTCGCCCGCCTGGGCCGCCGGCGACGTCACCGCCGGGTACGTCGCCCCGATCGCCCCGATCGCCGTCGACGAGGGCCGCCTCGTGCCCGGGCGGGAGGCGCCCCGCGCCGCCGACCCCGCCCTGTGGGCCGCGCGCGCCTTCGCCGCCGCGCTCGAGGCGCAGGGCGTCGAGCTGGCCCCCGCCGCCGTCGAGGGCGGCGTGGCCCGGGCCGCCGCCGACCCGGGCGCCCCCGTGCTGGCCCGCGCGGAGTCGGCCACCACCGCCGAGCAGGTGGAGCTGATGCTCACCGCCAGCGACAACACCCTCGCCGAGGTGCTGGGCCGGCGGGTGGCGCTGGCCGGTGGCCGCACCGGCACCTTCGAGGACGCCTCCGCCGCCGTGACCGAGGCCGTCGCGGCGCTGGGCGTCGACGTCACCGGCGTGCAGCTGCAGGGCGTCAGCGGCCTGGGGCGCGGCACGCTCCTGCCGGCGCGGGCGCTGACCGGCCTGCTCGTGCTGGCCGCCTCCGACGAGCACCCGCAGCTGTCGGCGCTGCTGAGCGGCCTGCCCGTGGCCGGGGTCACCGGCACCCTCGCCGACCGCTACGGCGGCGAGTCCGCCGCCGCCGCGGGCGTCGTGCGCGCCAAGACGGGCACCCTCACCGGCGTCAGCTCGCTGGCCGGCTACGTGCGCGACGCCGACGGCCGGGTGCTCGCCTTCGCGGTCCTGTCCGACGCGGTGCCCGCCGGCGCCTCCTGGGGCGCGCGCCGCGCCGAGGACGCCTTCGCCGCGGCCCTCGCCGCCTGCGGCTGCTCCTGATCCGGGAGCCCACCGCGCCGGGTGCGTGAGCGGCCGCGGCGCGTAGCGTGCGGCCATGGACGCACCGGGGACCAGCAGCCGCACCGTCGCCGCGTACGTCGACTTCGAGCTCGCCGCGCGGGTCGCCGCGCGCCTGGTGCCCGCCGGGCCGCGAGCCGGTCGCGACGAGATCGCCCACGCCGTCGGCGAGCTGCGCGCGGCCGCCGCCGGGGCCGCCGAGCCGGTCGCCGCCACCGCCCACCTGCGCCGCGACCCCGCCGCCGCCCCCGAACCGCCCGCCCTGGTCGTGGACCGCGCCTCCTGGGCGCGCGCCAACGTGGAGGCCTTCCGCGGCCTGCTGGAGCCCGTCGCCGTCCCCGCCCCGCCGGACGGCCGCGCCCCGCGCCCGGGCTCGCGCGCCGAGCGCGCCGCCACCGCGGTCGGCCGGCGCACCACCGGCGGGGAGATGGGCGCGCTGCTGGCGTTCCTGTCCTCGCGGGTGCTGGGGCAGTTCGACGTCTTCTCCGGCGTGGACGCCGGCGGGCCGGGGCGCCTGCTGCTCGTGGCGCCCAACGTCGTGCAGGTCGAGCGCGACCTGGGGGTGGTGCCGGCCGACTTCCGCCGCTGGGTGTGCCTGCACGAGGAGGCGCACCGGCTGCAGTTCGGCGCGAACCCCTGGCTGCGCCGCTGGGTCACCGACGAGGCGCGCGGGCTGTCCGCCGACCTGCTGGCCAACCCGCGCGACCTCGGCGAGCGCCTCGCGGGTGTGCTGCGGGGGCTGCCCGACCTGCTGCGCGGCGACGCCGCGGACGCCGGTGCGGGCGCCGGCCTGGCGGACCTGCTGCAGACGCCGCAGCAGCGCGAGCGGGTGCGCCGGCTGGTGGCGGTCATGTCGCTGCTGGAGGGCCACGCCGACGTCGTCATGGACGACGTCGGCCCGCGGGTGGTGCCGACCGTGGCGACCATCCGCGCGCGCTTCACCGAGCGCCGCCGCGGTCGCGGGACCCTGGACCAGCTGACCCGCCGGCTGCTGGGCCTGGACGCCAAGACCCGCCAGTACGCCGACGGCGCCCGCTTCGTGCGCGGCGTGCTGGACCGGGTGGGCTGGGACGGGCTGAACGCGGTGTGGCAGGGGCCGGCGAGCCTGCCGGCGCCGGAGGAGGTCGCCGACCCCGGTGCGTGGGTGCGCCGGGTGCACGGCTGAGGCGGGCGGGTGGGCGGGCCGCCGCGCGAGGTCGCCGCGGTCCGGGCGGCGGTGCGCGCCGACCTGCGCGCCGTGGCCGCCGCCCGGCCGGGCGCGCTGGTGCTGGTGGCGTGCAGCGGTGGCGCGGACTCCCTGGCGCTGGCGGCCGCGACGGCGTTCGAGGCGCCGCGCGCCGGTCTGCGCGCCGGGGCGGTGACCGTCGACCACGGGCTGCACCCGGGCTCGGCGTCCGTGGCCCGCGACGTCGAGGTCGCGTGCGCCGGGGTGGGCCTGGACCCGGTGCTGACCACCCGGGTGGCAGTCGGCCGGTCGGGTGGTCCCGAGGCCGCCGCCCGCGAGGCCCGCTACGCCGCCCTGCAGGCCCTGGCGGACTCGTCGGGGGCTGCCGCGGTGCTGCTCGGGCACACCCTGGACGACCAGGCCGAGACGGTCCTGCTGGGCCTGGCGCGCGGGTCGGGCACCCGCAGCCTGGCCGGGATGCCGCCCGTGCGGGGGGTGTTCCGCCGCCCGCTGCTGGGGCTGGGGCGCGCCGCGGTGCGCCGGGCGTGCGCGCTGGAGGGCCTCGTGGCGTGGGAGGACCCGTGGAACGCCGACCGGCGCCTGGCCCGCGCCCGGGTGCGCCACGACGCGCTGCCGGCGCTGGAGGCTGCGCTGGGGCCGGGGGTGGCGGCGGCGCTGGCCCGCACGGCGAGGGCGCTGCGCGAGGACGCCGACGCGCTGGACGAGCTGGCCGAGCGTCGCGACCCGTTCCGCGACGGTGCCGCGCCGGTGGCCGAGCTGCTGGCCGC
Source organism: Kineococcus esterisolvens (assembly GCF_050871405.1). Lineage (NCBI taxonomy): Bacteria > Bacillati > Actinomycetota > Actinomycetes > Kineosporiales > Kineosporiaceae > Kineococcus > Kineococcus esterisolvens. Next base: position 109,966 of record NZ_JBJLRI010000003.1, on the reverse strand, counting down.
CCCGGCGGCGCTGCGCCGGCGCTGGCTGCGGCGGGCGGCGCTGGCCGTCGGCTGCCCCGCCGGTGCGCTGGCCGCCGCCCACGTCGACGCGGTGGACGCGCTGCTGCTGCGCTGGCGCGGGCAGGGCCCCGTGCACCTGCCGGGCGGTGCGACGGCGCACCGCGCGTGTGGCAGGCTCCTGCTCACGCCCGCGGGTGGGGATCCCACCGGCTGAGGCCCCTGGACGACCCGACCGCACGGAGGACCCCGTGGACGCCGCCGCCGCCGGCACCGACCTCGACCACGTCCTGCTCAGCCGGGAGCAGGTGGCCGCGCGAGTGGCCGAGCTCGCCGCGCAGCTCGACGAGGACTACCGCGACAAGGACGTCCTGCTCGTCGGCGTCCTGAAGGGCGCCGTCATGGTGATGGCCGACCTCTCGCGCGCCATGAGCATCCCGCTGTCGATGGACTTCATGGCCGTCAGCTCCTACGGCTCGGGCACCAAGTCCTCCGGCGTGGTGCGCATCCTCAAGGACCTGGACGCCGACATCTCCGGCCGCCACGTGCTCGTGGTGGAGGACATCATCGACTCGGGCCTGACCCTGTCGTGGCTGCTGGCCAACCTGAGCTCGCGGGGGCCGGCGTCGGTGCGGGTGTGCGCGCTGCTGCGCAAGCCGGAGGCGGCGAAGGTGCAGGTGGACGTCGCCTACGTGGGCTTCGACATCCCCAACGAGTTCGTCGTCGGCTACGGGCTGGACTACGCGGACGAGTACCGCAACCTCGACTGCGTCGCCACGCTCGCCCCGCACGTCTACAGCTGAGGGTCCCGCGCCGCCGGGGGCGCGGGCCGGGGCCGGGGCCGGGCCTTTCCGCTGACAGCGGACGGGCGGCCCGCCCGCGGAACAGCGCGCGCCCCCCGCCCGTTCGAGAGTCGACGACGATGACGATCGGCGTCGGCGGCGCGTCCAGGTGCGCGGTGTACCGTCGAGAGTCCTCACGATCGAGCAGGAGGGACAGGGGGCGACCCCTCCACAGATGTCGAACCTCAAGCGTGTAGTCCGCGGCCCGTGGCTCTGGATCGTGGTGGCCGTCGCGGTCGTCGCCATCGGCGCGTCCTTCTTCGCCTCCAGCGGCACCACCGAGGTGTCCACCACCCGCGCCCTGGAGCTCATCGACGACAACCAGGTCGAGAGCGCCACCCTCACCGACGGCAACCAGCGCATCGAGCTGCGCCTGAAGGAGGGCGTGGACGTCGACGGCGCCACCACCGTGCGGTCGTACTACATCTCCCAGCGCGGCCAGGAGGTCCTTGACGCGCTGGAGGCCTCCGACGTCGAGAGCGTCACCGACGAGGTGCCCACCACGAGCATCCTGTCGTCCCTGCTGTTCACGGTCGGGCCGATCCTCCTGCTCCTGCTGCTGTTCTGGTGGCTGATGAGCCAGATGCAGGGCGGCGGCAGCCGGGTCATGAACTTCGGCAAGTCCAAGGCCAAGATGATGACCAAGGACACCCCCAAGACGACCTTCGCGGACGTCGCGGGTGCCGACGAGGCCGTCGAGGAGCTCTACGAGATCAAGGAGTTCCTCTCCGAGCCCGGCAAGTTCCAGGCCGTCGGCGCGAAGATCCCCAAGGGCGTGCTGCTCTACGGCCCGCCCGGCACCGGCAAGACCCTCCTCGCGCGCGCCGTCGCCGGCGAGGCGGGCGTGCCGTTCTACTCGATCTCCGGCTCGGACTTCGTGGAGATGTTCGTCGGCGTCGGCGCCAGCCGCGTGCGCGACCTCTTCGAGCAGGCCAAGCAGAACGCCCCCGCGATCATCTTCGTCGACGAGATCGACGCCGTGGGCCGGCACCGCGGCGCCGGCATGGGCGGCGGGCACGACGAGCGCGAGCAGACCCTGAACCAGCTGCTCGTCGAGATGGACGGTTTCGACGTCAAGACGAACGTCATCCTCATCGCCGCCACGAACCGCCCCGACATCCTCGACCCGGCGCTGCTGCGCCCGGGCCGCTTCGACCGCCAGATCGCGGTGGAGGCCCCTGACATGGAGGGCCGGCACCAGATCCTGAAGGTGCACGGCAAGGGCAAGCCGCTCTCCAGCGACATCGACCTGCTGGCCGTGGCGCGCCGCACCCCGGGCTTCTCCGGCGCGGACCTGGCCAACGTGCTGAACGAGGCCGCGCTGCTGACGGCCCGCGCCAACGCGAAGGTCATCGACAACGCCGCGCTCGACGAGGCGATCGACCGGGTCATGGCCGGCCCGCAGAAGCGCACCCGCCGGATGAACGAGAAGGAGCTGCGGGTCACCGCGTACCACGAGGGTGGTCACGCGCTGGTGGCGGCGGCCCTGCCGAACACCGACCCGGTGACCAAGGTGACGATCCTCCCGCGCGGGCGGGCCCTGGGCTACACGATGGTGCTGCCCACCGAGGACAAGTACTCCACCTCCCGCAACGAGATCCTCGACCAGCTCGCGTACGCCCTCGGCGGTCGCGTCGCCGAGGAGCTGGTGTTCCACGACCCCACCACCGGTGCGGCGAACGACATCGAGAAGGCCACCGGGATGGCCCGCAAGATGGTCACCCAGTTCGGCATGAGCGAGCGCATCGGCGCGATCAAGCTCGGCAGCAGCGGCGGCGAGGTGTTCCTCGGCCGCGACATGGGTCACGAGCGCGACTACTCCGAGGGCGTCGCCGGGATCGTCGACGAGGAGGTCCGCCGCCTCATCGAGGCCGCCCACGACGAGGCGTGGGAGATCCTCGTGGAGCACCGGCAGGTCCTGGACGACCTCGTCGTCGCCCTGCTGGAGAAGGAGACCCTCAACCAGGCCGAGCTGGCGCAGATCTTCGCGCCCGTCGTCAAGCGCCCCCAGCGCCCGGTGTGGCTGTCCAGCGAGCGCCGCCACGTCTCCGACGTCCCGCCGGTCGCCGGGCCCGGTGAGCGCGCCGCGCTCAACGGCCACGGTGCGCAGGTCCCGCTGAACCGGACCCACGAGGAGCCGTGACCGGCGGCGCCACCACCCCCGCGGGCGGCGCGGCGCGCACCGGGATCGACACGGCCCGGGCGGAGGCCGCGGTCCGGGAGTTCCTCCTCGCCATCGGCGAGGACCCGGACCGCGAGGGCCTGCGCGACACGCCCGCGCGCGTGGCCCGCGCGGCGGGGGAGCTGTTCGCGGGGCTGGCGCAGGAACCGGCCGACGTGCTGGTCACCGACTTCGGCCTCGAGCACGACGAGCTGGTCCTCGTGAAGGACATCGAGGTGCAGTCGACCTGCGAGCACCACCTGCTGCCGTTCCACGGCGTCGCGCACGTCGGGTACATCCCCGGCGAGCACGGCAGGGTGACGGGCCTGTCGAAGCTGGCCCGGCTGGTGGACGTCTACGCCCGCCGCCCCCAGCTGCAGGAGCGGCTGACCACGCAGGTCGCCGACGCCCTCGTGGACGGGCTGAAACCGCGCGGTGTCATCGTCGTCGTGGAGTGCGAGCACTCGTGCATGACCTACCGGGGCGTGCGCAAGCCGGGGGCGAAGACCGTCACCTCCGCGGTGCGCGGCGGGCTGCGCCACCCCGCCACCCGTGCGGAGGCCATGAGCCTCATCGTGGCGGGGCACCGGTGAGCGCGCCCCCGACCCCGCAGCGGCTGCTGGCACCGGGCCGCTGCCGCGTCGTCGGCGTCGTCAACGTCACCGCCGACTCCTTCTCCGACGGCGGCCGCTTCCTCGCCCCGGACGACGCCGTCGCACGGGGCCTGGCGCTGACCGCCGCCGGCGCCGACGTGGTGGACGTGGGCGGGGAGTCCACGCGCCCGGGCGCCGGGCGGGTGGACGCGGCCGAGGAGCTGCGCCGCGTCGTGCCGGTGGTGCGCGAGCTGGCCGCCCACGGCGTGGCGGTCAGCGTGGACACGATGCGCGCCGAGGTGGCCGTGGCCGCCGTGCGGGCGGGTGCGGTGCTCGTCAACGACGTCTCCGGCGGCCTGGCGGACCCGGCGATGGCGCCGGCCGTGGCGGGCCTGGACGCCGGTTACGTGCTCTCGCACTGGCGCGGGCACTCCGACGTCATGACCTCCCTGGCCGACTACGGCGACGTCGTGGCCGACGTGGAGCGCGAGCTGTCGCAGCGCCTGGACGCGGTCGCCGCCGCCGGGGTGGACCCCGGGCGCGTCGTCCTGGACCCCGGCCTCGGTTTCGCCAAGGTCGCCGAGCACGACTGGGCGCTGCTGGCGGCGCTGCCGCGGCTGGCCGCGCTGGGCCGGCCGCTGCTCGTGGGCGCCTCCCGCAAGCGCTTCCTCGGGACCCTGCTCGCCGACGGCGGCGGCCGGGCCCTGCCGCCCGCCGCGCGCGACGACGCCACCGCCGCGGTGTCCGCGCTGGCCGCGGCCGCGGGCGCGTGGGGCGTGCGGGTGCACGAGGCGGCGGCCTCCGCCGCGGCGGTGCGGGTCGCGCGGGCGTGGGCGGCGGCGTCCGCCGCCGGTGAGCGCGCCGGGGCGGGGGTGCCGTGAGCTCGCTGGACGCCGCCGGGCCCGTGCTGGGCGCCGACGGCCGGGTCCTGGACCGCATCGTGCTGCGCGGTCTGCGGGCCGTGGGCCGGCACGGCGTGCTCGAGGCCGAGCGCCGCGACGGGCAGCCCTTCGCCCTCGACGTGGCCCTGCACCTCGACACCGCCGAGGCCGCCGCGGGCGACGACCTGTCCGCCACCGTCGACTACGGGGGGCTGGCCGAGGAGCTGGTGACCGTGCTGACCGGTGAGCCGGTCGCGCTGCTGGAGACCCTCGCGGCGCGGGTGGCGCAGCGCTGCCTGGACCGCTCCGGGCGCATCGCCGCCGTCGACGTGGTGGTGCACAAGCCGCAGGCGCCGCTGACCGTGCCGTTCGAGGACGTCGAGCTCGTGGTGCGCCGGGTGCGCGGGGTGCGCCCGTGACCGGTGGGCCGACCGCGCCCGTGCGGGTGCCGGGAGCGGCGGCGGCCCCGCTGGTCCCGGTGGTGCTGTCGCTGGGCGCCAACCTGGGGGACCGGGCGGCGGCGCTTGCCGCGGCGGTGGCCGAGCTGCGCGCCGCTGACGGGCTGGTCGTCGACGCGGTCTCCGAGCCGCTGGCCACCGCGCCGGTCGGCCCGGTCCGGGACCAGCCGGAGTTCCTCAACCTCGTGGTGCTGGCCCGCACGAGCCTGCCGCCGCGGGCGCTGCTGGCGCTGTGCCACGAGGTGGAGCGCCGCGGCGGGCTGGACCGCGCGGTGAAGGTGCCCGGTGGGCCGCGCCCCCTCGACGTGGACGTCGTCGCGCACGGCGCCACCCTGCTCGAGGAGCCGGACCTTGTGCTGCCGCACCCGCGCGCGCACGAGCGCGTCTTCGTGCTGGCGCCGTGGGCGCAGCTGGACCCGGGCGCGGTGCTGCCGGGCCCGCGCGGCGGCCCGGTGCGCGAGCTGCTGGCGCGCCTGGTGGGGGAGGCGTCGTGAGACCCACCCGCCCGGGGCTGCTGCTGGCAGTGGGGTTCCTCGCCGCGGTGCTCTCCTGGTCCGGGCTGCGGGCGTGGACCTCCACCGGGGGCACCGAGCCGCAGCTGCTGTGGCGCAGCGCCCTGACGATCGCGCTGCTGGCGGTGGCCGTGTTCGGGCTGGGCTGGCCGGTGCGGCAGTGGGTGCGCGGCGACCGCGCCCGCCGCATCGACGCGCTGCGCGCGGCCCGCACCGCTGTGCTGGCCAAGGCGGCCTCGGTCGCCGGGGCGCTGCTGGTGGGGGTGTCGGCCGGGTTCGCCGTGCACTACCTGCCCACCCTGGAGATCGCCGCGCGCCGCGAGCAGTTCCTCGTGGCGCTGGCCGACCTCGTCGTCTCGGCGCTGCTGCTGGCCGCCGGGCTGGTGGTGGAGCGCTACTGCCGTGTCCCCCCGGAGGACGACTCCCAGGACGGCGGCGTCAGCGCCGCCACCTGACGCGGCAGCGCCACCGACCCGGCGTGCACGTGCACGCGCCCCTTCCCGGCCCGCTTGGCGGCGTACATGGCGGCGTCGGCGGCGGCCATCAGCTGCTCGGCCCGGTCCCCGGCGCCGGTGCCCCCCGGACCGGCCGCCGTGCCCACGCCCACCCCGATGCTGACGCCCACCCGGAAGCTCCCGGCGGCGACCACGACCGGCTCGAGCAGCGCCGCGACCAGACGCTCGCCGACGGCGCGCGGTTCGCCCGGGCCTGCGGCGCCGGGCAGGACCAGGGCGAACTCGTCACCGCCGAGGCGGGCCAGGGTGTCGCCGTCGCGCAGGCACGCGCCGAACCGGGCGGCGACCTCGCGCAGCACGTCGTCGCCGGCGCCGTGGCCGGCGGTGTCGTTGACGTCCTTGAAGCCGTCGAGGTCGCAGTACAGGACGCCCGCTGACCCGGAGGCCAGGGCCTCGCACAGGCGCTCGCGCAGCAGGACCCGGTTGGGCAGGCCGGTCAGCGCGTCGTGCCGGGCCTGGTGCACCAGGGCGGCCTCGGCGGCCCTGCGGGCGGTGACGTCCTCCACGAGGCACAGCAGGTAGGGGGCGGTGCCCGCCTCCCCGGCGGGCACGGCCGTCGCGGCCAGCAGCCCCCAGCGGGTGCCGCCGTCGGCGTGCCGGTAGCGCCCCTCGATCCGCGCGTGCCCGCTCTCGCCACGGGGGTCCGCGGCCAGGGCGGCCAGCGCGGCCAGGCCGGCCAGGGCGGCCAGGTGCCCCTCGCGGTCGTCGGGGTGCAGCAGGTCGGCGAAGGGGCGGCCGGTCAGGTCGGCGGGGTCCAGGCCGGTGAACGCGGCCGCGGTGGGGTTGGCCTGCAGCACCCGCCCGGGAACGCCCCCGTTCAGCCCCACCATGAGCATCGCCACGGGGGCGGTGTCGAACGCGAGCCGGAACCGCCGTTCGGACGTGGCCAGCAGCGCGGACTGCGCGCGGGCGCCGCGGTAGGCGCGCTGCAGGCCCGCGTCGAGGCGGCCGCGCTCCTCCCGGTGCAGCACGAGCAGGGTGGCGACGACGGTGAGCACCAGCACCAGCAGCTGGGCGTCGAGGACCCGCTCGGGGCCCGGCAGGTCCTGGAACGGGCCGTGGCCCCCGTGGGTGGCCACCACCAGGCCCAGGGACCCGGTGACGGTCGTGGCGAGCGCGGTGCGCGCGGACAGGCGCAGCCCCGCCCACACGGAGAACGGCACGACGAGGAACGACAGCGCCAGCCGGCCCGGCTGCTCGTAGAGCCAGGTGAGTCCCGCGCAGGCGCCCAGCCCGATGGTGAGGGCCTCGACCGGCCCCGCCACCGCGGGGGCGGGCGCCGCGCGGCGGTCCCCCGCGCGCAGCCACACCACCGCCAGCACGACGGTGCTGGCGGTGTGCCGCACCACCCACCCCGTGAAGGCGCCGGGGCCGAGGGGGACGTGCAGCAGCAGCACCGCGGTCGTGCAGCCCACGACGGCCCCGGCCCCGGCCCCGGCGGCCGCCCCGGCCAGCAGCGCCCACAGGTCCTGCGGCTGCCGCAGCCGGGAGCCGCGCCGCTGCAGGCGGCGGTGCACCCAGCAGGCCGTCAGCGCCTGCACCAGCCCGGAGGTGCCGAGCAGAGCGGCGAGCAGCGGCGGCTGCCCCGTGGCCACCTGCGCCAGGACCCCGGAGGCGAGCAGGAGGCCGGCGTCGCGCCGGAGGGCCCGCGGCGAGCGCCACGACCGCGCCAGCCAGACGAAGCCCACGCCCGCCGCCGGCCACACCAGCGCCAGGGCCGCGCCGTCCAGCGCGGAGGCCCGGCCCAGCAGGACGGCCACCACGTGCAGCAGCGTGAAGCCGGCGGGGACGGCCGCACCGCGCAGCGGGTGGTGGTTCACCCCCGGTGCATCGGTGCGGTGCGGCCGCCGGTTGAGCGGGGAGCGGTCAGCAGCGGAAGGTGCCCACGAGTTCCCGCAGGGCGTCGGCGGCGGCGTTGACCTCCTGCGCGGCCTCGGCCGTGCGGGTGGCGCTGCCGGTGGTCCGGGCGGCGGCGTCGGCGAGGCCGGACACGTTCGCGGCGATCTCCTGGCTGCCGCCGGAGACCTCGGTGACGTTGCGCACCATCTCCGAGGTGGTGGCGGACTGCTCCTCCACGGCCGCGGCGATGGTCGACTGCAGGGCGTCGATGCGCGCGATGACCTCGGTGATGTCACCGATCGCGCTGGCCGCCGCTCCCGCGTCGGTCTGGGTGGCGCTGACCCGGCCGGTGATCTCCTCGGTGGCGCGCGCGGTCTGCTGCGCCAGCTCCTTGACCTCGCCGGCCACGACGGCGAAGCCCTTGCCCATCTCCCCGGCGCGGGCGGCCTCGATGGTGGCGTTCAGCGCCAGCAGGTTGGTCTGCTCGGCGATGGAGGTGATCAGCTTGACGACCTCACCGATCTCGCGGGACGAGGCGGACAGGCGCTCCAGGGTGGCCGAGGCGTCGGCGGCGGAGGTCACCGCGGCGCTGGCGACCTGCGAGGCCTCGGCGGTGGAGGAGGCGATCTCGCGGATCGCGGCGGACATCTCGTCACCGGCGGCGGCCACGGTGCCGATCGAGACGGAGATCTCCTCCGTCGCCGCCGAGACCACCTGCGCCCGGGAGGCGGAGCTGTCGGCCCCGGCGGACAGCTCCGCGGACACCCCGCCGAGCTCCTGCGCCGAGGCGCTCAGCCGCTGCGCGTCCCCGGTGATCTGCTGCACCGCGGCGCGGAAGCGCCCGGTGGTGTGGTCCAGGGCACGCGCCATCGCCCCGATCTCGTCGCTGCTGCCCACCCCCACGGTCGCCGTCAGGTCACCCTCGGCGACGCGTGCGAGGACACCGGTGACGCGGTGCAGCGGGGCGACGATGCTGCGGCGGATCACCAGGGCCGCGGCCACGGCCACGGCCAGGCTCGCCACGAGCAGCGCCAGCACGAGCTGCTGCCCGCGGTGCACGGTCGCGGCGAACCCGTGCCCGCCTGCCAGCGCGGCGCTCGCCCGCTCGGTCTCGGCGTCCAGCAGCCCCTCGTAGGCCTTGCGGGCGTCGCGGTTCGGCCCGAACGACGCGGCGACGGCCGCCTCCCGGTCGGTGGCGGCCAGCGCGTACTCGGCGGCCAGGGCGTCGAACCAGGCGTGCACCTGCGTCTCGATCGTGGTGAGGGCCTCGCGCTCCCCGTCGCTGGAGGCCGCGGCGCGCGACTGCGCCACCGCGGCGTCGAAGTCGGCCCGCCGTCCCAGGCTCTCGTCGGCGAACTCCTCCTCCCCGGTGATGAAGAACCCGCGCTCGTCGGTGGCGGCGGCCTTGGCCGTCAGCGCGGCCTGCTGCAGCCCGGTGATGTAGGGCACCGCACGGCCCAGCTCCTCCTGGCGCTGGGAGCGCAGGTCGGCCATGACCGACAGGGCGACCAGCCCGACCGCGACGGCGGCGGCCGCGACGAGGGCGGTGGCCATCAGCAGTCGCGTGCCGACCTTCCGGTCGGCCAGCCAGCGCCGCAGCGCCCCCTGCCGGTGCGGTTCCCCGCCGTACCCGTCGCTGCTCATGTCCAGCTGCCCCCGTCGTCGTGGGCCGATCGCCGGCCCCCTCCGGGGGGCATCGGCAGCCCGGCGCCCGACCTTGAGCGGTCGGGCCCGGGCCGCCGGGGGCGGGTTCAGACGCGGAACCTGCCCACCAGCTCCTGCAGCCGGCTGGAGGTGGCGGCCAGCTCCAGCACGGCCACCTCGCCCTCGGCGAGGGAGGTGGTGGTGGTCCGGGTGGCGCCGGCCACGCCGCCGATGCTCCCGGCGATGCCGGCGGCGCCGGCGGCGGCCTCCCCGACGCTGCTGCTCATCGCGGCGGTCGTCGCGGTCTGCTCCTCCACCGCCGACGCGATGGTGCCCTGGTAGTCGCTGATGGTGCCGACGATCCGGGTGATGTCGGCGATGGCCCGCACGGCGCCCTCGGTGTCGGCCTGGATGGTCGCCACGCGGCGGGAGATGTCCTCGGTGGCGGCCGCGGTCTGCTGCGCCAGCTCCTTGACCTCCCCGGCGACCACCGCGAAGCCCTTGCCCATCTCCCCGGCGCGGGCGGCCTCGATGGTGGCGTTCAGCGCCAGCAGGTTCGTCTGCTCCGCGATCGCGGTGATGACCTTCACCACGTTGCCGATCTGCGCGGAGGACTCGCCCAGCTTGGAGACCGTCACGTTGGTGGCCGAGGCGACCTCGACGGCTTCCTGCGCGACGCGGGCGGCGTCGTTGGCGTTCTGCGAGATCTCCCGGATCGACAGGCCCATCTCCGAGGCGCCGTCCGCGACGGTCCGCACGCTGGCGGAGATGTCCGCGGCGGAGGCGGCGACCACGTCGGCCTGCGCGGCGGCCTCTTGGGCGCTGCCGGCGATGCGCTGGGTGACGCCGGTGAGCTGCCGGGAGCTGTGGTCGAGGGTGCCGGTGGACTCCGTGAGCTGCCGCACGAGGGAGCCGATGCCGGTGCGGGCCCGGTTCACCGCCCCGGCCATGGCGCCCAGCTCGTCGCGGGAGTGCACGTCGGCGGCGACGGTCAGGTCACCGGCGGCCACCGCGTCCAGGGCGGTGCCCACCGAGCGCAGCTGGCGGCTGATGGTGCGCACGACGAACGCGGCCAGCGCACCGGCCAGCGCGAGGCCCGCGACGAGGGCCGCGACCACGGTGGCGCGAGCCGTGCGGTACGTGGCGGCGGCCTCGTCGCTGCGGGCCTGCGCCTGCTGGGTCTCCGCGTCCTGCAGCGCGGTGATCGCCGTGTTGAAGCCGTCCTCGGCGTCGCCGAAGCTGACCGCGATCTGCTCGCCCACCGGCATCGTGAACCCGGCCGGCGGGGTCTGCTGGAAGAGGACGACGTCGCGCAGCGTCGCGTAGTCCTCGTACGAGGAGCGCAGGTCCTCCACGGCCTGCGTCGTGGCGCTGCCGGACGCCCCGGCGGCGTAGCGGTCCAGCGACTCCGCGACCTGGGCGTCGGCGGCCCGGGCCGCCTCGAGGGGCGTGACGCCCTCGATCTCCGGGACCCCGAGGCTGTGCAGCATGTCGGCCCGGTACATGGCGGTGAGGCCGGCCCGCACGTCGGAGATGTGCCGCATCCCGTCCACGTGCTGCGCCTTGACGGTCTTCAGCTCGGCGTCGAGGGACGACATCCCGGACACGCCGACCGCGCCGACGCCGACGGCCACGGCGGACGCCGCCAGGAGCGCTGCACCGATCTTCGCGGTCACGGACCGGTCGGCGAGCAGGCGGCGGGGGGTCTCTGGTGCGTCCATGCGGGGTCTCCTCGGCGAGCTGGACGGCCCGGCGGCTCCTCCACCTGCTCGTCCTCCCCTCTTGCGTCGGCGCCCCGCCACAGCTCCTTGAGCGTTTCACCTCTCCCAGCGCAGGTCGGCCACGACGGGGGCGTGGGTGCTGCCCCCGGCGGTCCCCTCGGCGTCGGCGACGGGCTCCAGCCCGGAGGTCAGCACGACGTCCACCCGGGCGAAGCCGGGGTTCGACCCCCGCGTCAGCTGCGGCCGGGTGCCGACGGCGCGGTGCACGTCGGTGAGGCCACCGCCGTCCGGGCCGTCGCCGGTGAGCACGCGCAGCGGCTCGTTGAAGTCCGAGGAGTTCACGTCGCCGCCGAGCACGACGGGCCCCGCGGCCGCCAGCTCGCGGGCCAGCTGCGCGTAGCGGCGCGCCTCGGCCACGCGCACCCGGGCGGCCCGTTCGGTGCCGCCCGCCGGGTTGTTCGCCCGCCCCCAGGACGTGCAGCCGATGCACGGGGAGGCCAGGTGCAGCGAGAGCACGGGCAGCTCGGCCGGCCCACCCGCGCTGCGGGCGTCCAGGACCACCACGTGGGCCGGTCGTGCACCCGCCGGCAGGCCCGTCACCGGCCGGGAGGAGGTGATGGGCAGGGTGGACCACACGGCGTCGCCGTCGTCCCCGGAACCGTCGGCCGCGGGGCTCGTGGCGCCGTACCAGCGGTGCGGGTACCGCGGGTAGCGCTCGTCGAGCTGGGCGCGCGCGGCCGGGCTGACCTCCTGCAGCAGCAGCACGTCGGGCCGCCAGCGCTCCACGAGCAGGCGCAACCCCTCCAGGCCGCGGGTGCCCGACACGTTGAACGTCGCCACCCGCAGGTCCGACGGGCCGCCACCGCGCCCCGGCAGCACCAGCGGCCCCAGCAGCGCCCCGGCCGCCACGGCGGGGGCGAGGACCGTCGCGAGCACCCCCCACGCGCGGGTCGCCACCGCGACCGGCACCACCGCCAGCGCCGGGGGCAGCCACCAGAACGCCGTCAGGCCCGCCGCGTAGGTGGCGGCGGTGGAGTCGCCCAGCACGGCGACGGCGGCCAGCGCCGCGGTGGCGACGGCGCCGTACAGCGCCGCCAGGGCCCGGGCGAGCTTCCCGGCACCGCTCACCGGCGCATCACGCCGCGCCGCTCCGCCCGTCCGCGGCGGGGTGCGCGCCGGCTCGCAGCGCGGTGTGCACGACGTCGGGGGTGAGCACGCCGAGGAACTCGGTGCCGTCCAGGACGGGCAGGAACCGCAGCTCCTGCGCGAGCAGGGTGGAGAAGGCGGTGCGCATCGTCTCGGCGCGCTGCACCGTGACGTCGAACGGCTGCGTCCAGTCCGCGACCCGGCCGGCGCGGTCGCCGCGGCGCGCCGCCTCGGTCAGCGGTGCCCGCGGCACCCAGCCGACGAGCTCGCGGCTGTCGGGTGCCAGCACGACGCCCCAGGAGCGGCCGTCGACCTCCAGCGCGGTGGAGGCGTACGCGACGCCGTCGCCGGGGGCCAGGGCGGTGGGGACCTCCAGGTCCTCCGGGCGGATGGGGGTGACGGCCAGGCGCCGCAGGCCCCGGTCGGAGCCGACGAACTCCACCACGAAGTCCGTGGCCGGGGCCGACAGCAGCGTCACGGGGTCGGCGTACTGCTCCAGGTGCCCGCCGGTGGACAGCACCGCGATGCGGTCGGCCAGCCGCACGGCCTCGTCGAGGTCGTGGGTGACGAACAGGGCGGTCTTGCCCAGCTCCGTCTGCAGGCGGCGGAACTCCGCCTGCAGACGGTCCCGCACCACCGGGTCCACGGCGCCGAACGGCTCGTCCAGCAGCAGCACGGGCGGGTCGGCGGCCAGTGCGCGCGCGACGCCGACGCGCTGCTGCTGCCCGCCGGACAGCTCCGCCGGGTAGCGGGGCCCGTGGACGCGCGGGTCCAGGCCCACCAGTTCCAGCAGCTCGTCGGCGCGGGCGCGGCGGGCCGACGCGTCCCAGCCGAGCAGCTTGGGGACGGTGGCGACGTTGTCGCGCACGGAGCGGTGCGGCAGCAGCCCGCCGGCCTGGATGACGTAGCCGATGCCGCGGCGCAGCTCCACGGCGTCGACGTGGGCGGTGTCGCGGCCGTCGACGAGGACCCGGCCGCTGGTGGGCTCCACCAGCCGGTTCACCATCCGCAGGATGGTGGACTTGCCGCAGCCGCTGGGGCCGACGAGGGCGACGAGCTCGCCGCGGCGGACGTCCATCGAGAGCTCCCGCACCGCCTCGGTGCCGTCGCGGTAGCGCTTGCCGACCCCTTCGAAGCGGATGACGGGGTCGTCCTCCGCCACCCCCGGTCCGCTGACGCCCTCGACGATCACACCGGGAGCCTCGCCGACGCGGCCGCGCAGCGCAACGCGTCTGGCACCCTTGCCGCGTGGATCACGGGGGCGGCGCGGAGGGGACGGACGGCGTGGTGGGACCGGCGGGGGACCCGGCCGGGGGAGCGGTGGACCCGTTCGACCCGCCGGGCGTGACGTGGCGGCGGGTGTCGCCGCGGCTGGTGACGTCCCAGCGCGTCACGGGCACGCTCTGGGCGGCGCCCGTGGTGCTGGTGCTGGTGGTGCTCGCGGTGCTGCTGACGTGGTGGATCGCGGTCGGCGCCGCGGTGGTGGCGGCCCTGTGGGCGTGGGGGTGGTGGCTGACCGGCCGGCAGGTGCCCGCCTGGGGGTACGCCGAGCGCGACGACGACCTGCTGGTGCGCCACGGGCTGCTGTTCCGCTCCCTGGTCGTCGTGCCGTACGGGCGGCTGCAGTACGTGGACGTGGAGGCCGGTCCGGTGGACCGCCGCTTCGGGCTGGCGAAGGTGCAGCTGCACACCGCCTCCCCGGACTCCGACGCCGCGATCCCCGGCCTGCCGCCGGAGGAGGCCGCCCGGCTGCGCGACCGCCTCGCCGAGCGCGGGCGCGCCCGGCTGGCGGGGCTGTGAGCGGCACCGGCCCCGTCGGGCCCGAGCGTCCCGTCGGGCCCGAGCGTCCCGTCGGGCCCGAGCGTCCCGTCGGGCCCGAGCGTCCCGACGGGCCCGAGCGTCCCGACGGGCCCGGGCGCGGGGACGAGGCGGCGCTGGAGGTCGTCGACGCCGCCGTCGCCGGGCGGCTGGACGCCCCCACCCGGGCGGTGCTCGAGGACGCCGGCTGGCGCCGGCTGCACCCCGTCACGCCGGTGCTGCGCGCCTGGAAGATCGTCGCGGCCGTCCTGGCGTTCGCCGTCGTGCAGAACGGCGACGAGCTGCTGCGCATCGACGTCGAGGCGTGGCTGCTGGCGCTGGTCGTGCTCGGCGGTCTGCTGGTGCTGGCCGTCGTCGGCGCCGTCTACAGCGCGATCGCGTGGCGGCGCACCCGCTACCGCGTCGACGCCGAGGCCGTGCGCGTCGAGCGCGGCGTGCTGTGGCGCCAGCAGCGCAGCGCCCAGCTGGACCGGCTGCAGGCGGTGGACGTGGTGCGCCCGCTGCTCGGCCGGCTCTTCGGGCTCGCCGAGCTGCGCCTGGAGGTGGCCGGCGGTTCCGGCAGCAAGGTCTCGCTGGCGTACCTGCGCGAGGACGAGGCGCAGCGGGTGCGCAACGCGCTGCTCGCCGCGGCCGCGGGGCTGCGCCTGGACGACGCCGGCGGTGGCGCCCTCAGCGCGCCGGAGGCGCCGCAGCGGCCGGTCGTGCACGTGCCGCCCGCGCGGCTGGTCGCCGCCACCCTGCGCTCGGCGTCGACCGTGCTGGTGCTGCTGGCCGCCGTCGCCCTCGTCGTCGGCAGCGTCGCGGCCCGCAGCACGACGCCGCTGGTGGCGGCGCTGCCCGGTGCCGTCGGCGTGGTCTCGGCGGTGTGGCAGCGCTTCACCCGCGGCTTCAACTTCACCGTCGCCGAGTCCCCGGACGGCATGCGCCTGACCCACGGCCTGCTGGAGCTGCGCTCGCAGACCCTGCCGCCGGGCCGCGTGCAGGCGCTGCGGATCACGCAGCCGCTGCTGTGGCGCCGACCGGGCTGGTGGCGCGTGCAGGTCAACGTCGCCGGGTACGCCGCCGGCCCCGGCGAGGCGGCCCAGGAGGCCAGCACCGTGCTGCCGGTGGGCACCGAGGAGGAACTGGCGCGGGTGCTCGCGATCGTGCTGCCCGCCCTGGGGGCGAGCGGCCCCGGCGGCGCCCTGGACCTGGTGCGGGACGGGCTGACGGGCCGCGACGACGACGGCGGCTACACGCCGGTGCCGCGGGCGGCGCGCTGGCTGGACCCGGTCTCCTGGCGCCGTGGCGGCTACCTCGTCACCGAGCACGCCTTCCTCGCCCGCGGCGGCCGGGTGGTGCGCCGGCTGGACGTGGTGCCGCACGCCCGCACCCAGAGCCTCGGGCTCGCGCAGGGGCCCCTGCAGCGCCGCCTGGGTCTGGCCGGCGTCGCGCTGCACTCCACCTCCGGGCCGGTGAAGCCGCGCGTGGACCACCTGGCGGCGCCGGTGGCGGCGAGGCTGCTGGCCGAGCAGTCGCAGCGGGCGCGCGCCGCGCGCGCCGCCGCGGGGCCGGAGCGGTGGATGGCGGGCCGCGCGGACGACTGACCCGCCGCCGCGCCCGCCCGTTCAGCGGTGGCCGCTGCCGGACCCGCGGCGGCGCAGCTGCGACACCGCGGCGTCGATCTTCCGCCGCGTCGCCGGGTCCTTCGCAGCGGCCTGCGCGCGCCGGGTCGCCTCCTGCGCGATCCGGCGCCCCCGGGGCGTCGAGAGGAACTTCGTCACCTTGCCGAGCAGCCCTCCGGCCACTGCACCCGCCTCCTCGTCCCGTGCGTGCGGTGCTGTCCTGGTGAGACGTTCTCGCGGGTCGCGGTCGCCTGCCACCGGACGGGTCAGTCCTTGCGCAGGACCAGGGCGACGTCGGTGACGGTGAACAGGAACTCCCCTGCGGCGGCGCTGCGGCGCAGGCCCTCGATCCAGCCGGCGGCGCGGGCGGCCAGCCGCGGGTCGTCCGCGACGGAGGCGAGCACGCCGGTGGCGACCTTCCAGGCCACCGAGCCCTCGTCGAAGCGGCGGTGCGGGTCGGCCCAGGAGTGCACGGACTCGACGGTGAAGGCGCTGCGCGCGGCGTGCTGCAGCAGCTTGCGCCCGGCGAAGCCGTCGGCGGGGGAGCCGCCGGCGGGGGCGTGGGCGACGAACCGGTCGAGCAGGGTGCGGGTCAGGGTGTCGTCGTCGCTGGTGAACAGCGCGGTGTCCCAGTCGGAGTGGGCCAGCACGGCGGTGCCGCCGGGGCGCAGCACGCGGTGGACCTCGGCCAGGTGGGCGTCGACGTCGCGCAGGTGCTCCACCGCGTTGAGGGAGACGGCCACGTCGGCGGCGCCGTCGTCCAGGGGCAGGTGCGCCAGGTCGGCGATGTGCGCGCGCACCCGCTCGTCGAGCAGGAGGTCGTCGTCGAGGGTGGATCCGACGTCCACCGCGTGCACGAGGCGCGTGCCGGCGTGCAGCAGGGCGCGGGTGGTGCGCCCGGAACCGCACGCGAGGTCGAGCGCCACCGTCCCGGCGTGCGGCCGGGCCAGCGTCGCGACGTTCTCGAACCGTCCCACGAGCGAAGGGTAGGGCCTGCGGTGCCGCCGCCCACCTCCTGGCCGCACCGTCCAGTGTCTTTGAGTGACGGGCAGGTTGCGCTCCGTCGCATCTTCTCCGCGACCTACCCCCGGATGGGGAGTCTTGGGCAGCAGATCCCTTCATCACGCTCCGTGCTGAGGGGCCTGTAGTAGCCTCGGCCTGCACTTGTCGGGGAGCCGGCGGCGCGAATTCGTGGGGGGTTCGAACCGCGGCCGGTGAGCGTCTCCGAGTGCTGCCCCCACCTGTCCACGGCTCCGCCTCGCGGTGTCGGTCGATGTCGGATCGAGTGAGGGAACAACTGACGATGAGCGCTGCGACGCCCGTGTCCGAGATTCCGGTGGTCATCCTCTGCGGAGGCATGGGCACCCGCCTGCGCGAGGCCAGCGAGAAGCTGCCCAAGCCCCTGGTCGACATCGGCGGCCGCCCCATCCTGTGGCACATCATGAAGCTGTACAGCGCCCACGGCTTCCGCAAGTTCGTGCTCTGCCTGGGCTACAAGAGCGACATGATCAAGCGGTACTTCCTGGACTACCGCATCAACGCCGGTGACTTCACCCTGAACCTGTCCTCGCAGGAGGCGCCGACGTTCCACACGAGCGGTGTCCAGGAGGACTGGGACATCACCTTCGTGGAGACCGGCCTGACCACCGCCACGGCCGCCCGCATCAAGCGCGTCGAGCAGCACCTGACCGCGGACAAGTTCGTCCTGACCTACGGCGACGGCATCGGCGACGTCGACATCACCAAGACGCTGCGCGACCACGAGGCCGGCGGCCGCCTGGCCACCGTCACCGCGGTGCACCCCTCCAGCCGCTACGGCGAGATGCACGTCGCCGACGGCGCCGTCGTGGAGTTCAACGAGAAGCCGACCCTGGCCGACGGCTGGGTCAACGGCGGGTTCTTCGTCTTCGAGCGCGCCTTCGCCGACAAGTACCTCGAGGACGACCCGGACGTCATGCTCGAGCACGCCCCGCTGCAGCGCGTGGCGCGCGACGGCCAGCTGACGCTGTCCGCGCACGAGGGCTACTGGCTGGGCATGGACACCTTCCGCGACTGGACCGAGCTGAACAAGCTCTGGGACTCCGGCGAGGCGCCCTGGAAGATCTGGGAAGACTGACACCCGAGGGAACCGGAGAACCGCTAGTGAAGATCGTCGTCACCGGCACCGAGGGCTACCTCGGCTGCCTGCTCGCCCCCACCCTGCTCGAGTCCGGCCACTCGGTGCTCGGCATCGACACCGGCTACTACAAGCAGGGCTGGCTCTACAACGGCGTCACCGCCTCGGTCGAGACGCTCGCCAAGGACATCCGGCACATCACGGCCGACGACCTGCGCGGCGCCGACGCGGTCGTGCACATGGCCGAGCTGTCCAACGACCCGCTCGGCGAGCTCATCCCCGACGTCACCTACGTCGTCAACCACAAGGGCTCGGTGCGCCTGGCGGAGATGGCCAAGGCCGCGGGCGTCTCCCGCTTCGTCTACATGAGCTCCTGCTCGGTGTACGGCGTGGCCGACGACACCGTCGACGAGACCTCGCCCGTCAACCCGCAGACCGCCTACGCGGAGTGCAAGGTCATGGTCGAGCGCGACCTGGCCCCGCTGGCGGACGACGACTTCTCCCCGACGTACATGCGCAACGCGACCGCCTACGGCGCCTCGCCGCGCCAGCGCTTCGACATCGTGCTGAACAACCTCGCCGGCCTGGCGTTCACCACGGGCGAGATCGCCATGACCTCCGACGGCTCGCCCTGGCGCCCGCTCGTGCACGGCCTGGACATCGCCAAGTCGATCCGCGCCGTCCTCGACGCCCCCCGCGAGGCGATCCACAACCAGGTCTTCAACGTGGGCGACTCCCAGCAGGTCTACCGCGTCCGCGAGATCGCCGAGGCCGTCGGCCGCGCGCTGCCCGACGCCCGGATCACCTTCGGCGAGAGCAACGGCGACAACCGCAGCTACAAGGTGAACTTCGACAAGATCCACTCGACGCTGCCCGGCTTCTCCTGCGACTGGGACGCCGACAAGGGCGCCGCCCAGCTCGTCGAGGTCTTCAAGGCCATCGACCTGGACGAGGAGACCTTCAAGGGCCGCGGCCACACCCGGCTCAAGCAGCTCGAGCACCTCATCAGGACGGGGCAGCTCGACAAGGAGCTGTTCTGGAACTACCAGCCGACCAGCGGGATCACCCAGTGAAGATCACCACGACCGACATCGAGGGCGTCGCGATCGTCGACCTCGAGGAGCGCGCCGACGAGCGCGGGTTCTTCGCCCGCACGTTCTGCCGCGACGAGTTCGAGGCCGCCGGGCTGGTCCCGGCCGTCGAGCAGTGCAACCTGTCGTACAACCACGCCGCGGGCACGCTGCGCGGCATGCACACCCAGGTCGACCCCGCCCCGGAGGCGAAGCTGGTGCGCTGCACCGCCGGCGCCATCCAGGACATCATCGTCGACCTGCGGCGGGGCTCGCCCACGTACCTCAAGCACGTGGCCGTGGAGCTGACCGCCGAGAACCGCCGCGCGCTGTACGTCCCGCCGTACTTCGCGCACGGCTACCTCACGCTCACCGACGGCGCCGAGGTCGTGTACCAGGTCAGCCAGAAGTACACCCCGGGCACCGAGCGCGGCCTGCGCTACGACGACCCCGACCTGGCCCTGCCGTGGGCCCGCGACGTCGCCGTCATCAGCGAGAAGGACGAGTCCTGGACGCTGCTGGCCGACGGGGCGGTGCTGTCGTGATCATCGTCGACAACGCCCTGAAGCAGCGGCAGGCCGAGGGCCGCCCGATCCGCGTCGCCCTCGTCGGTGCCGGGTTCATGGGCCGCGGCGTGGTCAACCAGGTCGTGAACTCCGTGCCCGGCATGGAGCTCGTCGCCATCGCCAACCGCACCGTGTCCAAGGCGCGCGACGCCTACGAGCAGGCCGGGCTGACCGGTGTGGTCGAGGCCGACGACGCCGCCGCGGTCGACAAGGCGATCTCCGCCGGCACGCCCGTCGTGTCCGCCTCCTACGAGGCCGTCGTCGACGCGGGCCAGGTCGAGGCCGTCGTCGAGGCCACCGGCAACACCGAGTACGGCGCCCACGTCGTCGTGCGGGCCATCGAGGCCGGCAAGCACGTCGTGCTGCTCAACGCCGAGGTGGACGGCACCGCCGGCCTGGCGCTGCGCAAGCGCGCCGAGAAGGCCGGCGTCGTCTACACCGGTGCCGACGGCGACCAGCCCGGTGTGCAGATGAACCTGCTGCGGTTCGTGCGCTCCATCGGCGTCACCCCGCTCGTCGCGGGCAACATCAAGGGCCTGCAGGACGAGTACCGCAACCCCACCACCCAGGAGGGGTTCGCGAAGAAGTGGGGTCAGGACCCGTACATGGTGACGAGCTTCGCCGACGGCACCAAGGTGTCGTTCGAGCAGGCCCTCGTCGCCAACGCGGCCGGGTTCACGGTGGAGGAGCGCGGCATGCGCGGCGCCGACCACCACGGCCACGTCGACGAGCTCACCGCGAAGTACGACGTGGACCAGCTCAAGGAGCTCGGCGGCGTCGTCGACTACGTCGTCGGCTCCAAGCCCGGCCCGGGCGTGTACGTCCTGGGCACCCACGACGACCCCAAGCAGCAGCACTACCTCAACCTGTACAAGCTGGGCGAGGGGCCGCTGTACTCGTTCTACACGCCGTACCACCTGTGCCACTTCGAGGTGCCCCTCACGGTGGCGCGCGCGGTGCTGTTCCGCGACGCCGCCATCGTGCCGGGCGACACCGTCACCGTCGAGGTCGTCACCACGGCCAAGACCGACCTGAGGGCCGGGAAGACCGTCGACCGCCTCGGCGGGTACGACACCTACGGCGTGGCCGAGCGCTACGACGTCACGAAGGCGCAGAACCTGCTGCCGATGGGCGTCGCCGAGGGGTGCGTCCTCAAGCGCGACGTCGGGAAGGACGAGGTCCTCACCTACGACGACGTCGTCCTGCCCGAGGGGCGCCTCATCGACGCCCTGCGCGCCGAGCAGGCGGCGATCCTCGCCGACTGAGGGGCCGGGCGCAGCCGCAGCCCGCGGTGGTCGTGCAGTCGCAGCCCGCTGCACGACCACCGCGGGCTGCCGGCGTTCCGGGACCCTCGCCGCGTCGCGTTAGGGTTCCGCGGTGAACTCCGCCGGACGCCTGGACGTCGCCGTCGTCGGCGCCGGCCGCGTCGGTCCCGTCCTGGGGGCCGCGCTGCGCGCCGCCGGGCACCGCGTCACCGGGATCGCCGCCCGCACCCGCGACGCCGCCGAGCGCGTGGAGGCGCTGCTGCCGGGCGTGCCGTGGGTGGAACCCGCCGAGGCGCTCGCCGCCGACCTCGTGCTGCTGGCGGTCCCCGACGACGTCCTCGCCCCCCTGGCCGCGCAGCTGGCCGCCCACGCCCGTCCCGGCCAGCTCGTCGCGCACACCTGCGGCCTGCACGGCACCGCGGTGCTGGAACCGCTGACCGCGGCCGGGGCGATGCCCGCCGCCCTGCACCCGGCGATGACGTTCACCGGCACCTCCCTGGACCTGGGGAGGCTGCGCGGCGCCGCCGTCGCCGTCACGGTGCCGCCCCTGCTGCTGCCCATCGCCGACGCCCTCGTGCGCGAGTGGGGCGCCACGCCCGTGCCCGTGGCCGAGGAGGACCGGCCCGTCTACCACGCCGCCCTCGCGCACGGTGCGAACCACCTCGTGACCCTCGTGGCGCAGGCCCTGGACGCCGCGCGCGAGGCGGTCGCCGACGCCGCCCCGGACGTGCTGCGCCCGCTGCTGGCCGCCGCCCTGGAAGGCGCCCTGGCCTCCGGGAGCGCGGCCCTGACGGGTCCGGTCGCCCGGGGGGACGCCGGCACGGTCGCCGCGCACCTGCGCGTCCTGCGCGAACGGGCGGGAGCCGGGACCGCGGCGACGTACGCGCAGCTGGCCGGTGTCGCCGCCGACCGCGCGCGCTCGGCCGGGCGGCTGGACCCGGCGGCCGCCGACGCCGTGCGCGACGCGGTGTCGGGGTTCGAGCAGGACTCCCGGGCGGCACGCGCCCGGCAAGGTGAGGAGCAGCAGGACCGTGGCTGAACTGGTCGTCGCCCGCACCCGGGCGGAGCTGAGCGCCGCCCGGGCGCGGCTGGAGGGGCCCGTCGCGGTCGTCATGACGATGGGCGCGCTGCACGCCGGGCACGCGCGGCTCATCGCCGAGGCCCGCTCGCGCGCCGCCTCCGTCGTGGTGACGGTCTTCCTGAACCCGCTGCAGTTCGGGCCGGGGGAGGACCTGGCGCGCTACCCGCGCACCCTCGACGACGACCTGCGGCTGGCCGCCGAGCACGGCGCGGACCTCGTGTTCGCCCCCGCGCCCGACGTCGTCTACCCCGACGGGGACCCCGGCGTGCGGGTCAGTGCCGGGCCGCTGGGTTCCGTGCTGGAGGGTGCCAGCCGCCCCGGGCACTTCGACGGCGTCCTGACCGTCGTCACCAAGCTGTTCGGCCTGACCCGGCCCGACCTGGCGTTCTTCGGGCAGAAGGACGCCCAGCAGCTGCTGCTGGTGCGCCGCACGGTCCGCGACCTGGACCTCGGCGTGGAGGTCGTCGCCGTGCCCACCGTGCGTGAACCGGACGGCCTGGCGATGTCCAGCCGCAACCGCTACCTCACGCCGTTCGACCGGGAGGTCGCGCTCGTCCTGCACCGCGCGCTGGCGGCCGGTGCCGCGGCCGCCGCCGAGGGACCCAGCGCGGTGCGCCGCGCCGCCCGCGACGTGCTGGCCGCCGAACCCGCCGCCCGCGTGGACTACCTGGCGCTGGTGGACCCGCGCGACCTGGCCGACGTCCCGGAGCACCACCGCGGCGAGGCGCTGCTCGCGGTGGCGGCCCGGGTGGGTTCCACCCGGCTCATCGACAACGTCCCCCTCGTCGTCGGCCGCGGCGAGGGCTGAGCCGCGCCGGGGCCGCACGTCCGGGGGGTGCGCCGCGCGCGGATAGCCTGGTGCGGTGAGCGAGCAGGCGGGACGGGACCAGCGGGCGGACGAGGTCGAGGGCGAGGAGTTCGAGGACCTCCCCGAGCAGGTGCGGGTCCGCCGCGAGAAGCGCGACCGCATCCTCGCCTCCGGCGGGGAGGCTTACCCGGTCGGCGTGCCCCGCACGCACTCCCTCGCGCAGGTGCGCGAGGGCTGGGCGCACCTGGAACCCGGCGAGGAGACCGACGACGTCGTCGGCGTGACCGGGCGGGTGGTGTTCCTGCGCGGCACCGGGAAGCTGGTGTTCGCGACCCTGCAGGAGGGTGACGGCACCCGGCTGCAGGCGATGCTCTCCCGCGACGGCGTCGGCGAGGACGCGCTGGGCGCGTGGAAGTCCGACGTGGACCTGGGCGACGTGGTGTTCGTGCGCGGCCGGGTGATCTCCTCCAAGCGCGGCGAGCTGTCCGTGATGGCCGACTCCTGGGCCATGGCCGCCAAGGCGCTGCGGCCGCTGCCGGTGCTGCACAAGGAGCTGTCGGAGGAGACGCGGGTGCGCCAGCGCTACGTCGACCTCATCGTGCGCGAGCAGGCCCGCGCGAACGTGCGCGCCCGCTCGGCGGTGGTTCGCTCGCTGCGCCGCACCCTGGAGGACCGCGGGTTCCTCGAGGTCGAGACGCCGATGCTGCAGACCCTGCACGGCGGCGCCAGCGCCCGTCCCTTCGCGACGCGGTCGAACGCGTTCGACACCGACCTCTACCTGCGCATCGCCCCCGAGCTGTTCCTCAAGCGCTGCGTCGTCGGCGGCATCGAGCGGGTGTTCGAGATCAACCGGAACTTCCGCAACGAGGGCGCCGACTCCACCCACTCGCCGGAGTTCGCGATGCTCGAGGCGTACCAGGCGTGGGGCGACTACGACTCCATCGGCGAGCTGACGCGGACGCTCGTGCAGACCGCCGCGCAGGAGGCCTTCGGCACGCAGGTGGTGGAGCTCGCCGACGGCGGCGAGTACGACCTGGGCGGGGAGTGGACCTCGATCTCGATGTACCCCTCGCTGTCGGCCTCGCTGGGCGAGGAGATCACCCCGGAGACGACCCGCGAGCACCTCATCGCCCTGGCCGAGCGCCTGGGCATTTCCGTCGACACCGCCCGGTGGACCCACGGAAAGCTCGTGGAAGAACTCTGGGAGCACCGCGTGGCCGATTCCCTGGAATCTCCCACGTTCGTCCGGGACTTCCCCGTGGAAACGTCCCCGCTGGTGCGCGCGCACCGGACCGTCCCGGGCGTGGTGGAGAAGTGGGACCTGTACGTGCGCGGTTTCGAGCTGGCCACCGGGTACTCGGAGCTGGTCGACCCCGTCGTGCAGCGCCAGCGCTTCACCGAGCAGGCGCGCCTGGCCGCCCTCGGCGACGACGAGGCCATGCGCATCGACGAGGACTTCCTGCGCGCCCAGGAGCACGGGATGCCACCCACCGGTGGCATGGGGATGGGCATCGACCGCCTGCTCATGGCCCTGACGGGTCTCGGCATCCGGGAGACCATCACCTTCCCGCTGGTCAAGCAGCGCTGAGGGGCTGCGCCGGGCGCGCGGTGCGGCGGGGCGGCGGCCGTACCCTGGGGGCGTGGACGCCCTCTCCGCGCTGCTGCCCTCCGCCGGCCTGCTCGTGCTCTTCGTCCTGCTGATGCGCTCGATCCTGCACGCCGACCGGCGCGAGCGCGCCGCCGAAGCGCGGGCGCGGGCCGAGCGTTCACGGGAAAGGGCCGCGCGTGAGCGCGGCGCTTCCTGACGGCGCTTCTCGGTCGCGCTTACCCGTGCCCTTCGGGGTTCCTCCCCGGGGGTCTTCGGCGCCTTTTTGACAAGAATCCTGGAAAGGCACCACACTGGACGTGGCGACCGCATTCCCGCGAGGCGCCACGGATTCGATCCCGAAAGGGTGCTCCCTGATGGCTCAGAGGGTTCAGGTGCTGCTCGTCGACGACATCGACGGTGGGGACGCCGCGGAGACGGTGTCCTTCTCGCTCGACGGCGTCGACTACGAGATCGACCTGTCCGAGGAGCACGCCGGCGCCCTGCGCGAGGCGCTGGCGACCTGGGTGGGACACGCCCGCAAGGTCAGCGGCCGCTCCGGCGGCTCGCGCCGCTCCGCCCCGCGCGAGCGCAGCGGCGGCCGTTCCTCCGGCTCCGGCTCGGGCCCGGCGCGCGACACCGGCGCCGTGCGCACGTGGGCCAAGGAGAACGGCTACACGGTCTCCGACCGCGGCCGCATCTCCGCCGAGGTGGTCCAGGCGTACGACGACGCCCACGCCGCCGGCTGAGGCCGCCCGCCGCCGGGTGCCGTCCGTCGGCACCCGCCGCGCCACGCGGACGATCACGGCCGCGCCCACCCGCACCGGGGGGCGCGGCCGTCGTCGTCCGGGTGCACCCTGCGCCGGATGCGGGCGCAACCGGTCGGGGGATGCCCGGCCGGTGCCCGTCGCGACAGGCTCCTCCCCGTCACCCCCGATGCGAGGAGGAAGGGCCAGCTCATGATCGAAGCGGTCGGCCTGCGCAAGGTGTACGGCCAGAAGGTGGCCGTGCACGACCTGAGCTTCACCGTCCGGCCCGGCATCGTCACGGGCTTCCTCGGCCCGAACGGTTCCGGCAAGTCCACCACCATGCGGATGGTCGTCGGCCTCGACCGGCCCACCGCCGGGCACGTCCTCGTGGACGGTCAGCCCTTCACCCGGCACCACGCCCCGCTCTCCGCGGTCGGCGCGCTGCTGGACGCCAAGGCCGTCCACACCGGCCGCTCGGCGCTCAAGCACCTGCAGGCCATGGCCGCCACGGCCGGGATCCCGCGCCGGCGCGTCGACGAGGTCATCGACCTGGTGGGCCTGCGCGAGGTCGCCGGCAAGCGCGCCGGCGGCTTCTCCCTCGGCATGGGCCAGCGCCTGGGCATCGCCTCGGCGCTGCTGGGCGACCCGGCCACCGTCATGTTCGACGAGCCGGTCAACGGCCTGGACCCCGACGGCATCCTGTGGATCCGCAACCTCATGAAGGACCTCGCCGGCCAGGGCAGGGCGGTCTTCGTCTCCTCGCACCTCATGAGCGAGATGGCCCTGACCGCCCAGCACCTCGTCGTCATCGGCAAGGGGCGGCTCATCGCCGACGAGAGCGTGCAGGCGTTCGTGGACCGCGTGCAGCCGCGCGGCGTGGTCGTGCGCTCGCCGCAGGTGGCCGAGCTGACCGAGCTGGTCCGCGGGGCCGGCGGCAGCATCACCCCGATCGGGGACGGCTCCTTCGACGTGCGGCAGGTGCCCGCCGAGCGCATCGGCGACCTGGCGGCCGCCCGCGGGGTGGCGCTGCACGAGCTGACCACCGTCAAGGCCTCGCTGGAGGAGGCGTTCATGGAGCTGACCGCCGGTGCCGTCGAGTACCAGGCGCACGTCGGCGGCCCGTCCGGGCCCGCGGCCGTCCCGCCCGCCCCCGCCCCCGCAGCCGATGCCCGTCCCGTCCGTCAGGAGGTGTCGCGGTGAGCGCGACCACGCAGGTCACCGGCTTCCCGCAGTACGCCGGCACCCGGTACCGGGTGAGCTTCGGCGGGCTGCTGAAGTCGGAGTGGATCAAGTTCTGGAGCGTGCGCTCGATCGTCGTGACCATGGTGGTCTCCGCGGTCGCGATCGTGGGCCTGGGCGTCCTGCTGTCGTGGGCCACGGCCTCGACGCTCTCGGACCCCGAGCTCGGCCCGCAGATGGCCGCGCAGGGCATCGACTCCACGGCCGCCAGCCTGCAGGGCGCCCAGATGGCGACGCTCATCGTGGCCGCGGTCGGCGTCATCGTCATCGCCGGGGAGTTCTCCACGGGGATGATCCGCACCACCTTCGTCACCGCGCCCGGCCGCCTGGGCGTGTACGCGGCCAAGGTCGTCGTCCTGGCCGTCTCCGTGGCGGTGCTGTCGGCCGCGGCGGTGCTCGTGGCCTTCCTCGCCGGTCAGGCGATCCTGGACGGAGAGGGCGTCGGCGCCTCGCTCGGCGACGAGGGCGTGCTGCGGGCCCTGGCCGGCAACGTCGTCATGCTGGTCGGCGTCGCCCTGGCGGGTCTGGCCGTGGGGGCGGTGCTGCGCAACTCCGCCGCCGCCATCTGCACCGTGCTGGCCGCGATCTTCGTGGTGCCGCTGCTGCTGATGGCGGTGCCGGAGTCCTGGGGCGGTGACACGTTCCGCCGGTACTGGTTCAGCAACACCGTCCTGAACTCCACGGCGGTCCTCGAGCAGCCCACCTACCTCGACGTCGTGCCCGGCCTGGTGGCCTTCGCCGCCTGGGTCGCGGTCCTGCTGGGCCTGGGAGCCCTGTCCCTGAAGAAGCGGGACGTCTGAGCGGCCCGGCGGCCGGGGGGACGCCGGGCACCGTCGAGGGGGCTGCGCCGCGGGCGCGGCCCCCTCGGCGCGTCCGGGGGCGGGCGCCCGGCCGGCGGCGCGGCCTGGTTGGATCGGCACCCACGACCCCACGGAGAGGTGGACCTGCGGTGGCCGAACGCGCCTGCTTCCTCATGCACCTGCGTCCCGAGCTGGTGGACGAGTACCTCCAGGCCCACGAGCACGTCTGGCCCGAGATGCTCGAGGCCCTCAGCCGAGCCGGCTGGCGCGACTACTCGCTGTTCCTGCGGCGCGAGGACGGCCTCGTCGTCGGCTACTGCGTGGCCGACGACTTCGACGCGGCGGTGGCCGCCATGGACCGCGAGGAGGTCAACGGGCGCTGGCAGTCGACCATGGCGCGCTTCTTCGCCACCGGTGAGCACCCGGACCGCGCGATGGAGCGCCTGGAGGAGTACTTCCACCTCGCCTGACCGGCTCACCCGACCCGGCTCACCCGACCCGGTGGTCCCCGGGCCCCCGCGGGGCCGGGGGACCACCGGGCTCAGCGGCCGCGGGCCTCCTGCTCGCGCTGGGCCACGGCCTCGGGCAGCGCCATCATCCGCGGCGGCGGCGCCAGCACGCGCACCCTCGGCTTGACGTTGGTCATGACCGTCGCGTTGGGCCCGATGACGGCCTCGTCGCCCACCGTGACGCCCCCGACGACCACGGCCCCGGCACCCACCGACACCCCCCGGCCCAGGACGGGCGCCTGGCGCGCGAAGCGCTCCCCGTCGCCCATGCCGGCGCCGATGGACACCCCCTGCCGGATGATGCAGTCGTCGCCGATGCGGCTGTGGGGGTGCACGACGATGCCGTTCTGGTGGGCGATGCGCACCCGGCGGCCCACGACCGTGGTGGGCGGCAGCTCGATGCCGTAGACGTTGCGGATCACCACGTGCCCGAGCGTGCCCAGCCTGCGCGCCACGACGCGGGCCCACGGCGGGACGGCGTCGCTGCGCGTCCAGGCCCCCAGCCGGTGCACGACCACGGCCTGGGTGCCGGGCCTGAGCAGCCCGCCGTTGACCGCCACGTCCTCCTTGAGCTGCTCCAGGAGCCCGATCCGCTCCGGTGCCCCGTCACCGGTCCCCGCGGCCGCCCCCGCGGTCGCCGGCCCGCCCCCGGGTCCCGCCGCCACCGTGCCGGTGGCCCCGTCCGTCCGCACGTCCCCGTCCGTCCCCACGTCCCCGTCCCCCTGTCGTGCTCGTCCCCGGGCCCGTCCCGGGCCCGTCCTCGCGACCGCCGGGCCCGTCCGGGCGGGTGCGGCGGTCGCCCCCCGACGGTACGGGAGGACGTCGCGCCGAGGGGGGAGCACCGCCGGGCGCCGCCCGGCCGCGTCCGCCGCCAGCGAACGGCGTGGCGGAACACCGCCGGAGGGGCGCAGGTTGGTCAGGGAGACGGGGCTCCGACCCCCTCCGGCCGTCGCGGCGACGCGGACGGCGTGAAGGTGTCGGGGCCCGGGACTAGCATCGGAGTGGTCCGTGGGGGAGGAGCTCCCAGGACCCGACCACCCGCGAGGAGCGCCGCATGTTCGAGAGGTTCACCGACCGCGCCCGACGGGTCGTCGTCCTGGCCCAGGAAGAGGCCCGGATGCTCAACCACAACTACATCGGGACCGAGCACATCCTGCTCGGCCTGATCCACGAGGGTGAGGGCGTCGCCGCCAAGGCCCTCGAGTCGCTGGGCATCTCCCTGGACGCGGTCCGCGAGCAGGTCCAGGAGATCATCGGCCAGGGCCAGCAGGCCCCGTCCGGTCACATCCCCTTCACCCCCCGCGCCAAGAAGGTCCTGGAGCTGTCGCTGCGCGAGGCGCTGCAGCTGGGCCACAACTACATCGGGACCGAGCACATCCTGCTCGGCCTCATCCGCGAGGGCGAGGGCGTCGCCGCCCAGGTCCTCGTCAAGCTCGGCGCGGACCTCAACCGCGTCC
Source organism: Kineococcus esterisolvens (assembly GCF_050871405.1). NCBI lineage: Bacteria > Bacillati > Actinomycetota > Actinomycetes > Kineosporiales > Kineosporiaceae > Kineococcus > Kineococcus esterisolvens. Next base: position 80,990 of record NZ_JBJLRI010000003.1, on the reverse strand, counting down.
GCCAGCAGGTCATCCAGCTGCTGTCCGGGTACCAGGGCAAGGAGCCCGCGACGGCCGGCGGCCCCCAGGAGGGCACCCCGTCCGGCTCGCTGGTCCTCGACCAGTTCGGCCGCAACCTCACCCAGGCCGCCCGCGAGGGCAAGCTGGACCCGGTGATCGGCCGCGACCCGCAGATCGAGCGCGTCATGCAGGTGCTCTCGCGCCGCACCAAGAACAACCCGATCCTCATCGGCGAGCCCGGCGTCGGCAAGACCGCCGTCGTCGAGGGCCTGGCGCAGTCCGTCGTGCGCGGCGAGGTGCCCGAGACCCTCAAGGACAAGCAGATCTACACCCTCGACCTCGGCGCGCTCGTGGCGGGCTCCCGCTACCGCGGCGACTTCGAGGAGCGCCTGCGCAAGGTCCTCAAGGAGATCCGCACCCGCGGCGACATCATCCTGTTCATCGACGAGATCCACACCCTCGTCGGTGCCGGCGCTGCCGAAGGCGCCATCGACGCCGCCAGCATCCTCAAGCCGATGCTGGCCCGCGGCGAGCTGCAGACCATCGGGGCCACCACCCTCGACGAGTTCCGCAAGCACATCGAGAAGGACCCGGCCCTGGAGCGCCGCTTCCAGCCCATCCAGGTGCCCGAGCCGACGCTGCCGCACGCCATCGAGATCCTCAAGGGCCTGCGCGACCGCTACGAGGCGCACCACCGCGTCTCCATCACCGACGCCGCCCTGGTGGCCGCCGCGACGCTGGCCGACCGCTACGTCAACGACCGCTACCTGCCCGACAAGGCGATCGACCTCATCGACGAGGCGGGCGCGCGGCTGCGCATCCGCCGGATGACCGCTCCGCCGGACCTGCGCGAGTTCGACGAGCGCATCGCCGACGTCCGCCGCGAGAAGGAGTCCGCGATCGACGCGCAGGACTTCGAGAAGGCGGCCTCGCTGCGCGACAAGGAGAAGAAGCTCCTGGCGCAGAAGGGCGAGCGCGAGAAGCAGTGGAAGTCCGGCGACATGGACGTCATCGCCGAGGTCGACGAGGAGCTGATCGCGGAGGTCCTGGCCACGGCCACGGGCATCCCGGTCGTCCGGCTCACCGAGGAGGAGTCCGCTCGCCTGCTCAACATGGAGACCGAGCTCCACAAGCGCGTCATCGGCCAGAACGACGCCATCAAGGCCCTGTCCCAGGCCATCCGGCGCACCCGCGCCGGCCTGAAGGACCCCAAGCGCCCCGGCGGCTCGTTCATCTTCGCCGGCCCGACCGGTGTCGGTAAGACGGAGCTGGCCAAGGCGCTGGCGGAGTTCCTCTTCGGCGAGGAGGACGCGCTCATCCAGCTGGACATGAGCGAGTTCTCCGAGAAGCACACCGTCTCGCGCCTCTTCGGCTCCCCGCCCGGCTACGTCGGGTACGAGGAGGGCGGCCAGCTGACCGAGAAGGTGCGCCGCAAGCCGTTCTCCGTCGTGCTGTTCGACGAGGTGGAGAAGGCCCACCCGGACATCTTCAACTCGCTGCTGCAGATCCTGGAGGACGGTCGCCTGACCGACTCCCAGGGCCGCGTGGTGGACTTCAAGAACACCGTGATCATCATGACGACGAACCTGGGCACCCGGGACATCTCCAAGGGTGTGGGGACCGGCTTCGCCGCCGGCAGCCAGACGACGCAGACCAACTACGACCGGATGAAGTCCAAGGTCAACGAAGAGCTCAAGCAGCACTTCCGGCCCGAGTTCCTCAACCGCGTCGACGACATCGTCGTCTTCCCGCAGCTGACGCAGGACGAGATCATCCAGATCGTCGACCTGTTCCTGGCGCGGCTGGACGAGCGCCTCAAGGACAAGGACATGGGCATCGAGCTCACCCCGTCCGCCAAGGTGCTGCTGGCGACCAAGGGCTACGACCCCGTCCTGGGTGCGCGGCCGCTGCGCCGCACGATCCAGCGCGACATCGAGGACGTCCTGTCCGAGAAGATCCTCTTCGGGGACCTGCGCGCCGGTCAGATCGTCTCGGTCGACACCGAGGGCGAGGGCAGCGAGCAGAAGTTCACCTTCGAGGGCACCACCAAGGAGGACGTGCCGGTCACGCTCTCCCTGGGCAAGGGCGCCGACGGGCAGTGAGCCCGGCCGGGTGGGGCGCGCGGCGCTCCACCCGGTGATCCGCCACGACGGCCCGGCACCCCGCGGGGGTGCCGGGCCGTCGTGCGTCCGGGAGCCGTCGGGGCCGGTCTCTGCGAAGATCGTCGCCGTGACGGGCGTGACGGCGGCAGCGACGACACGAGCGGTGCGGGTCCGACCGGCCCGCACCGGCGACGTCCCCGTGGTCCGCGCCCTGGTCGAGGAGTACGCGCGCGAACGCATCCTGCTCGCCAAGGAGCTCATCACCCTCTACGAGGCCGTGCAGGAGTTCGTCGTCGCCGAGGTCGACGACCCCGCGGCCCCCGGCGGCACGCGCGTCGTGGGGTGCGGAGCGCTGCACGTGCTGTGGGAGGACCTGGCCGAGGTGCGCACCCTGGCCGTGGACCGGTCCGTGCGCGGGCGGGGGGTGGGGCACCGCCTCCTCGAGGCGCTGCTGGAGCGTGCCGCCCGGCTGGGCGTCAGCCGGCTGTTCTGCCTCACCTTCGAGACGTCCTTCTTCGCCGCCCACGGCTTCCGGGAGATCGACGGCACCCCCGTGGACCCCGACGTCTACGCGGAGATGCTGCGCTCGCACGACGAGGGCGTCGCGGAGTTCCTCGACCTCGCGCGCGTGAAGCCCAACACGCTCGGCAACACCAGGATGCTGCGGGTCGAGCCCCGCGGCCGCACCGAGGAGGAACCCCCGTGAGCGACGACAACCACACCAGCGGCTCCACCTCCCTGATCGTCATGGGTGTCTCGGGCAGCGGGAAGACCACCGTCGCCCTGGGCGTCGCGGAGGACCGCGGCTGGGAGTACGCCGAGGGTGACGACTTCCACCCGCGCGCCAACGTCGAGAAGATGCGCGAGGGGACCCCCCTGGACGACGACGACCGGTGGCCGTGGCTGCGCGCCATCGCCGCCTGGGTCGGCGAGCGCGAGGCCGACGGGGAGTCCGTCGTCGTCACCTGCTCGGCGCTCAAGCGGTCCTACCGCGAGCTGCTGGGCCGGGGCCACCCCACGGTGCGCTTCTGCCAGCTCGTGGTCCCCGAGGAGGTCCTCACCGAGCGCCTCGCGAACCGCGAGGGGCACTACATGCCCGCCTCGCTGCTGCGCAGCCAGCTCGACACCCTGGAGGACCTGCAGCCCGACGAGCCGGGTTTCCAGGTGTGCGTGGAGGGCGGCCCCGACGTCGTCGTCGCCGAGGCGCTGCGCCACCTCTGAGCCGCTCCGTCCCCTCCGCCCGGCAACCTCCGATCACCACGGGGTTCGTCAGGAGCGGGGGAGGCCGAAGCGGCCGTCGGGCAGGGGTTCGACGAGACCGTCGGCGACCAGGCCGTCCAGGCAGCGCTCGCGCTGGACGGGGTCGGTGGTCCAGGCGGCGGCCAGCTCGGCGGTGGTCACCGGACTCTCCGCCTCCCGCAGCACCGCCAGCAGCCGCCCGCGCACCTGCCGGTCCGTGCCCGCCCAGCGCTGCACCCGACGGACGGGGCCGGTGTGCTCGGGGCGGCCCGCCACCACCCAGGCGCAGCGGTCCAGCAGCGGGCAGGCCGGGCAGCGCGGCGCGCGTGCCGTGCAGACCAGCGCTCCCAGCTCCATGACGCCCACCGACCAGCGCGCCGCCGTCTCCGGGTCCTCCGGCAGCAGCTGCGCGGCCAGGCGCGTCTCGGCGGCGGTGAGGGCCGGCGCCGGTTCCGCCGCACCGCTCACGGCGCGCGCGTGCACGCGCCGGACGTTGGTGTCGACCACGGCGTGCCGGCGCCGGAAGGCGAAGGCGGCCACCGCGGCCGCGGTGTAGGCGCCGATGCCCGGCAGGGCCAGCAGGGCGGCGTGGTCGTCGGGCACCCGGCCGCCGTGCTCGGCCGTGATGGCGACCGCGGCGGCGTGCAGCCGCAGCGCCCGTCGCGGGTAGCCCAGCCGGTCCCAGGCGCGCACCGCCTCCCCGGGGGCCTCCGCGGCCAGCGCCGCCGGGGTGGGCCATCGGTCCAGCCACTCGCGCCAGCGCGGCAGCACCCGCGCCACCGGCGTCTGCTGCAGCATCACCTCGCTGACCAGCACCCCCCACGGCGAGCAGTCCTCGTGCCGCCACGGCAGGTCGCGGGCGTGGGCGGCGTACCAGTCGAGGACGGTGCGGTGCAGGTCCACCGGCTCACCGGCCCCGGCGCCCGTCGCAGTGGTGGAGGGGACGGCGGTGGCGATGAGGGGGGCGGGGGTGGTGGAGGACGTGCGGGGCACCGCCGGATCCTCCGCGGTGGTCGTGGGAGTTGCAACACCCACGACCACCGCGGGTTCCGCGCGGAGTCGTGAGTGCGCAGAGTGGTGAGGTGGAGGCGCAGGGTCGCCGCCATCGGGCAGCGGTGACCCGGGCCGTGCCATCGGGCGGCGCGCCTGCGCGCGACGCCCTCGCACGGCGCCTACCTTCGCTGCGGTGAGCAGCGTGCTGCACCCCGTCGGGCCCGAGCGCCGGTCCACCTACTGGCGACGCCGCCTCCTGGCCGCCCTCGTCCTCGTCCTCCTCCTGGTGGGCGCGGTCCTCGGCGTGCGGGCGCTGCTGCCGGAGACGTCCTCGCAGCAGGCCGTCGCCCGGCTCGACCCCGAGCAGGTCTCGCCCACCGTCGGCGCCCCCACGCCCTCGGCGAGCACGCAGACCGCCGCGACGGACGAACCCTCCGCCACGTCCAGCACCCCGGCGCGGGTGGAACCGTGCACCCGCGAGGCGCTGGACGTGCTGCTCACCTCCGAGGCCACCGCCTACGGCCCCGGCGTCACCCCCCGCTTCGTGCTGACGGTGCGCAACTCCTCCGAGACGACGTGCACCGCCGAGATCGGCAGCGGGATGCGCACCTTCACCGTCCAGGACGCCTCCGGTGAGCAGGTGTGGTCCACCGCCGACTGCCAGAGCTCCACGTCCACCCAGGACTACGAGCTGGAGCCGGGCGACTCGCGCTCCATGCGCACCACCTGGTCGCGCCAGCGCTCCGCCGCAGGCTGCCCGGACGACCAGCCCGTCGCCGAGGTCGGCACCTACACCGTGCGGGGCAGCTGGAACGACGTGTCCGCCGAGCCGCTGACCATCACCCTGACCGGCTGAGACCGCACTCCCTCGCCGCCGCGGGGCTCAGACGTAGCGCTCCAGGATGCTGGACTCCGCCAGGCGGGACAGGCCCTCGCGCACCGCGCGGGCCCGCTGCTCGCCCACGCCGTCGACCGTCATGAGGTCGTCGATGCCGGCCGCGAGCAGCTTCTGCAGGTCCCCGAACTGGTCCACCAGGCGCTCCACGATGGCGCCGGGCAGCCGCGGCACCCGGTTGAGCAGGCGGAAGCCGCGCGGGCTGACCGCCGAGTCGAGGGAGTCGCCGCCCACGGAGAAGCCGAGGACGCGTGCCACCTGGCTGAGGTCCACCAGCTCGGTGGAGTGCAGCTGGGCCAGGGAGTCCAGCACGACCTCCAGCGGACCCTCGTGGCGACCCGACTCCAGGTAGTCGCGGACCACGAGCTCGCGGTCGGGACCGACACCCCCGATGAGCTCGTCCAGCTGCAGCGACAGCAACCGCCCGTCCACGCCCAGCTCGACGACGTACCCGGCGATCTCGTCGGCGATGCGGCGCACCATCTCGATGCGCTGCACCACCGAGCACACGTCGCGGACCGTCACCAGGTCCTCGATCTCCAGCGCCGAGAGCGTGCCCGTCACCTCGTCGAGGCGGGCGCGGTAGCGCTCCAGCGTCTGCAGGGCCTGGTTGGCGCGGCCCAGGATGGCGTCCGAGCCCTCCAGGACGTACCGGCGCGACCCCACGTACACGGCGACGATCCGCATGGACTGCGACACCGAGATGACCGGGTAGCCCGTCTGCTTCGCCACGCGCTCGGCGGTGCGGTGCCGGGTGCCGGACTCGCTGGTCTCGATGGAGGAGTCGGGCACCAGCTGCACCGCCGCGCGCAGGATGCGCGTCACGTCGCGGTCGCAGACGATGGCGCCGTCCATCTTGGCCAGCTCGCGCAGCCGGGTGGCGGAGAACTCCACGTCCAGGGCGAAGCCGCCCGTGCTGAGCGCGTCGACCACCCGGTCGAAGCCCAGCACGATGAGGGCGCCGGTGCGCCCGCGCAGGATGCGCTCCAGGCCGTCGCGCAGCTCCGTGCCCGGGGCGACGGCTGCCAGGGTCGCGCGCAGGATGTCCTCGGGAGTGCGTTCCGCGGTCGCCACCGGCCCTCCTTCGAACGTCTCGGTGCCGGAGTCTAGCGGCGGCGGCCCGCCGCGACGGCGTCACCCGTCGTCACCGCCGTCGTCACCGCCGTCGCCCCGCCCCGCGCGTACCGGCCGGCGGGCGCCTCAGCGCTCGCGCCCGGCCCGGTCCCGGCGTTCCTCCGGCTCACCCAGGCGGGCGTGCGCGACGGCGTCGGCGAGGGTCGCCGCCTCGAGCACCGCCACGCCCGCCGGGGCCTTGCCCTCGGGCACCGAGCCGGTGGGGACGATCGCCGTCGTGAACCCCAGCCGGGCGGCCTCCGCCAGGCGGCGCGGCACGCCGGTGACGCGGCGGACCTCCCCGGCCAGCCCGACCTCCCCGAACGCGACCAGGCCCGTGGGCAGCGGCCGGTCCACGGCCGCGCTGGTCACCGCCAGCGCCGCCGCCAGGTCCACCGACGGCTCGGTGAGCTTCACCCCGCCCACCGTGGCGACGTAGGTGTCGCGGTTGCCCAGCGCCACGCCGAGGCGCCGCTGCAGCACCGCCAGCACCATGGCGATCCGGCTGGACTCCAGCCCGCCGGTGACGCGGCGGGCGTTGCCGGCGGAGGTGTCGGTGGCCACCAGGGCCTGCAGCTCCGCCAGCAGCGGCCGGCGGCCCTCCAGGGTGACCGTGATGCACGTGCCGGCCACCGGGTTCGGGGTGCTGGAGACGAACAGGCCGCTGGGATCGGGCAGGCCCACGATGCCGTCCTCGCCCAGGTCGAAGCAGCCGACCTCGTCGGTGGGGCCGTAGCGGTTCTTCACCGCGCGCAGCAGCCGCAACCGCGAGTGCCGCTCGCCCTCGAACTGGCACACCACGTCCACCAGGTGCTCCAGCGTGCGCGGGCCGGCGATCGAGCCGTCCTTGGTGACGTGGCCCACCAGCAGGGTCGCGGTGCCGCGCCGCTTGGCCACGGCGATGAGCGCCCCGGCGACCTCGCGCACCTGCGAGACGCCGCCCGCGGCGCCCTCCACCTGCCCGGAGGCGACCGTCTGCACGGAGTCGACGACCAGCAGGTCCGGCTCGGCCTGCTCCACGTGGCCCAGCACGGTCGCCAGGTCGGTCTCGGAGGCCAGCAGGAGCCGGGGGTGCAGCGCCCCGATGCGCTCGGCGCGCAGGCGCACCTGCGCCGCGGACTCCTCGGCCGTCACGTACAGCACGGTGCGCCCGCCCGAGGCCACGCGGGCCGCCGCGTCCAGCAGCAGGGTCGACTTGCCCACGCCGGGTTCGCCGGCCATGAGCACCACGGCACCCGGCACCAGGCCCCCGCCGAGGACGCGGTCCAGCTCGTCGACGCCCGTGGGCGCGGCCCGGGCGGCCTCCACGTCGACCTCGCCGATGGGCCGGGCCGGCTCGCGCACCTGGGCGGGCACCGTGGTGCGCACCACGGGCGCACCGGTCTCCTCCACCGACCCCCACGCCTGGCACTCCCCGCAGCGGCCCACCCACTTGGCGGTGGTCCACCCGCACTCCGAGCAGCGGTAGGACGGCTTGGCGGGACGGGCGGGGCTCCTGGTCGGCACGGTCAGCACCGTAGGCGCCGCCCCCGACACGCGGCCCGGCCCGCCCCGGACGCGACGGGGCCCGCCGCCCCGGGAGGGGACGGCGGGCCCCGTCGGCGCCCGCGGCGCGTCAGGCGGCGTAGAGCAGCTTCGTCGTCGCCATGAGCACGCCCAGCACGACCAGCACGAAGCTGGGCACGAAGGCGAGGATGGCCGCGCCGATGCTGCCGCTCTTGCGGTACAGCAGGTACGCGGAGAAGACCATGATCAGGGCGCCGAGGACGGTGCACGCCATGCCGAAGGCGACCCGCCCGCCCGAGGCGGCCTGGTAGGGGTCGAAGCCCAGCAGGACCATCGGCACCAGCGCCCCGACCGCGAGCCCGACCACCCAGACGCCCAGCGCCACGACGGTGCCGCTGCTCGGCTTCGACCAGCGGATGGGGGCGAGGGCCCGCTGCTCCTCGTTGTGCACCGGCGGGGCGGAGTGCGCGCTCATGCTCCCATCATCCACCGTCCCGCCCCCGCGTGGCGACCCAGGTGGGGCGGCGCGTCGCGCGCCGGCGCGCCCGGGTCACCACGCGGGGGCGGGACGCCCCAGCGGGTGCTCCGGTCGGGTGACCGGTCCTGGGCCGCGGCGCCCCGCGCGCCGATGCAGGAGCGGTGGGGGAGAGCGGCGCGCGGGCGGCAGGCGGCCACCGCGCGACCCCGCACGGGCCGCTGAGCGGGCTGCGCCGGTTCCCCGCCGACCGGGAGCGCGCCTTCCAGGCCGAGCGCAACGCCGCCCGCTCCCGGTCGTTCGTCGTCACCGCCCTGGCCGGCCTGCTGATGTTCGACCTGTACGTGCTCGTCGACGTCCTCGTCTTCCCCCAGGTCGCGCTCGTCTCCGCGATCGCCCGCTGGGCCGTGGTGACGCCCCTGACGCTGCTGGCCCTGCTGCTGCGCCACCGCCGCCTGGCCCGCCGCCCGGCCTCGCGGGTCGACGGCCCCCTGGTCGCGGCCAGCGCCCTCCTGCAGGTCGGCGCCCTGGCGGCCGTGGCCCGCGGCGCGCCCGAGGAGGTCGGCGACGCCTACTTCCTCGGCGCCCAGGTCCTCGTCCTGTTCGGCGTCGTCCTGCTGCGCAGCGACGTGCGCCACGCCGGCCTCCTGGCGGTCACCATGCTGGCCGCCTTCGCCGCGGCGGGCGCGGTGCAGCCGGGCGACGACCCCGCGCTGGCCGTCGCCACCCTGCTGACGGTCGCCGTCAGCGGCGGGTTCGGGGTGTCCATGGCCGCCGGGCTGGAGGCCGGTGAGCGTGCCGCCTTCCTCGCCCGCGCCCGCGAGGCCGGGCTCGTCGCCGAGCAGGCGCGGCTCATCGAGGCCCTCGCCACCGCCAACGCCGGCCTGGCCGAGGCCGCCCGCCGCGACGGGCTCACGGGCGTGCTCAACCGCCGCGGGCTCGACGAGCACCTGGCGTCCCTGGCCGACGGCCGGGCCCACGCCGTGATGCTGGACGTGGACCGCTTCAAGGCCTACAACGACGCGCTCGGGCACGAGCGCGGCGACGAGTGCCTGCGGAGGGTGGCGGCCGCCCTGCAGGCGCAGCTGCGCCCCGGGGACGTCCTGGCCCGCTACGGCGGGGAGGAGTTCACCGTGCTGCTGCAGGGCGCCGGCACCGGGGAGGCCGCCGGGGAGCTCGCCGAGCGGCTGCGCGCGGCCGTGCAGGGGCTCGGGCTGGTCCACCCCGCCGGCCCCGGCGGCCCGGGCGTGGTGACCGTCAGCGCCGGCGTGGCCGCCGGCGGCCCGGTGGCGACCCTGCTGGGCCGCGCCGACGAGGCCCTGTACGCGGCGAAGGCCGCGGGGCGCAACCGGGTGCGCTGCGCGCCGGCCGTGTGACCGGGGCCTCAGTAGCGGCGGTGCCGCAGCACCACGGCGTAGTCCACGCTCGTGCCGGCGTGCCCGGCGAGGAACCGCTCGGCCAGCGCGGGCGCGAACTCGATGCGCACCACCGCCTCCAGGTCCTCGCGGCGCTCGAACTCCCAGGCGACCTCGAGGCGCTCGCACGACCAGCCGCGGCGGGCGAAGAAGCGGTCCACCGCGGCCTGGTCGTAGCCCGGCAGGGACGCGGCGAACCAGTCCCCGAACGTCGAGCGCGTCGCGTCGTTGTCCACGACGAACGCCGCCCCGCCCGGGCGCACCACCCGCTCCAGCTCGGCCAGCCCCGGCTCGCAGCCGGGGCCGAAGAAGTACGCCCACCGCGCGTGGGCGACGTCGACGCTCGCACGGGGCAGCGGCAGCGCCCCCGCCGCCCCGTGCAGCACCCGGACCCCCTCCAGCCCGCGCACCCGCTCCAGCGCGCGCCGCAGCAGCGGCGGGTGCGGTTCCACGCCGGTGACGGTGCGCGCGGCGGCCGCGAACCGCGGCAGGTGGAACCCCGTGCCGCACCCCACGTCGAGGACGTCGCCGCCGGCCCAGTCCCGCACGGAGCGCATCGCCGCCTCGATCCGGCCGCCGCGGTCGACGGCGAGGTTCTCCAGCTCGTAGACGTCGGGGGAGTCCCACACGTTCGGGCTGGGGACCACCCCGGGCAGGTCCGCCGGGCTCACCGCGTCCGGCGCGCGCGTGCGCGCGCGGGGTCCGCGGGGTGCACCGTCAGCGGCAGCAGCCGCCGGTGCGCCCCGCCGGCGCGTCCCACCAGCGCCTCGCAGTGCCGGGCCAGCTCCTCGTACGCGCCGTCGCCGACCAGCTCGCGCAGCTCGGCCTCGGCGCTGCGGAACAGCGGGCGGGTGCCCACGTGCGCGGCCGGGTTCGAGGTGCAGTACCAGTCCAGGTCGTGCCCGCCCTCGCCCCAGCCGCGGCGGTCGTACTCGGTGATCGTCACCTCGAGGTACTCGGTGCCGTCGCCGCGGGTCACCGTGCGGTAGGAGCGCTTCAGCGGCAGCTGCCAGCACACGTCCGGCTTCAGCGTCAGCGGCTCCACGCCCTCGGTGAGGGCCAGCAGGTGCAGCGCGCAGCCGGCGCCGGCCGCGAACCCCGACCGGTTCGCGAACACGCAGCCGCCGTCGACCACCCGCGTCTTGAGGTCGCCGTCCTCCACCTCCGTCCAGCCTTCCGCGCGGCCGGTGGCGTGGTACTGCCAGGTGGCGGGGGTGAGGCGCTGCACGGCGGCCGCGACGCGGTCGGAGTCGGCCGGCTCGGTGAAGTGCGCGCCCAGGGCGCAGCAGCCCACGTCGGGGGCGTCGGCGTGGATGCCCGGGCAGCCGGCGCCGAAGATGCACGTGTAGTCCGACGTCAGCCACGTCAGGTCGCAGCGGTAGACGGTGCCCGGTGCGGCGTCCGGGTCGTCGGCGACGTCGGCCGGCTCGGGGAACTCGACCCACAGCCGCGGGCCGTCCAGCGGGGTCTCGTCCACCGGGTCGGGGAGGGGGGCTGCGGGCACCGCACGAGGGTAAGCGCGCTGCGGCGCCCGCTCCGCGGCGCGCGTGCGGGAGCGGTCCCGCGGTCCCCTAGGGTCTGGCGCATGCGCTTGGGCGTCCTCGACGTGGGTTCCAACACCGTCCACCTCCTCGTGGTGGACGCCCACCCGGGCGCGCACCCGCTGGCGGCGGACTCCACCCGCCGGCTGCTGCGCCTCGCCGAGCACCTGGACGGCTCGGGTGCGGTGAACGCGAAGGGGATCGCCGGCCTGACCGCCGCCGTGGACGAGGCCGCGCGCGCCGCCGAGGACGCCGGCGTGGAGGAACTGCTGGCGTTCGCCACCTCCGCCGTGCGCGACGCCACCAACGGCGAGGAGGTGCTCGCCCACGTCGCCGAGCGCACCGGCGTGCGGCTGGAGGTGCTGCCCGGCACCGCCGAGGCGGACCTGACGTTCCTGGCGGTGCGCCGCTGGTACGGCTGGTCGGCCGGTCGGCTGCTCGTCCTGGACATCGGCGGCGGTTCGCTGGAGGTCGCCGCGGGCCTGGACGAGGCGCCGGACGTGTCGTTCTCGCTGCCCCTGGGGGCCGGCCGGCTCACCCGCGACCGGCTCCCCGGGGACCCGCCCTCCAAGGAGGCGGTGCGCGAGGTGCGCCGGTACGTGCGCCAGCAGATCGCCGCGCGGGTGCGCGACGTCACCCGCGCCGGCGCCCCCGACGCCGTCGTCGTCACCAGCAAGACCTTCCGCAGCCTGGCGCGCCTGTGCGGCGCGGCGCCCAGCGCCGAGGGGCCGCGGGTGCGGCGGGTGCTGCGGCGCGCGGACCTCAGCGCCCGGGTGCCCGAGCTCAGCCGGATGACGTGCGCGCAGCGCGCCCAGCTGCCCGGCGTGGCGGTCGAGCGCGCCCACCAGGTGCTGGCCGGGGCGCTCGTCGCCGAGGCCGCGTTCGAGCTGTTCGGCGTGGAGGAGGCCCTGGTGGGGCCGTGGGCGCTGCGCGAGGGGATCATCCTGCGGCGCCTGGACGCCATCGGCGCCGAGCGCGGTGCGGCGGCACCGGGAGCGCGCGCCGACGTGGTCGCGCTCTAGGTTGGACCGCATGGATCCCCAGCACGGCGGACCGATCGCTGTCGGGCTGTCGACCTCCTGCTCCTACCCGGAGTCGACGACCGCGGCCTTCGAGATCGCCGCCCGCCTCGGCTACGACGGCATCGAGGTCATGGTGTGGACGGACCCGGTCAGCCAGGACGCCGCCGCGCTGCAGCGCCTCGTGGACCACTACGGCGTGCCGGTGGTCTCCGTCCACGCACCCACGCTGCTGCTCACGCAGCGCATCTGGGGGCGCCGCGACCCGTGGGGCAAGGTCGAGAAGTCGTGCGAGCTGGCCGCGACGCTCGGCGCGCCCACCGTCGTGGTGCACCCGCCGTTCCGCTGGCAGCGCGAGTACGCCACCGGTTTCGTCGACGGGATCCGGGCGCTGGAGGAGAGCTCCGGCGTCACGCTGGCGGTGGAGAACATGTTCCCCTGGCGCGCGCGGGGCCGGGAGGTCGTCGCCTACGCCCCCGGCTGGGACCCGACGGACGTGGACTACCGCCACCTCACGCTGGACCTGTCCCACGCGGCGACCTCCGGCCTGGACTCCCTGGAACTGGCGCGGGCGTTCGGCGACCGCCTCGCCCACGTCCACCTGTGCGACGGCTCGGGGTCCCTGAAGGACGAGCACCTCGTGCCCGGCGACGGCTCGCAGCCGTGCGCGGAGGTCCTGCAGCACCTGGCCGCGGGCGGGTTCACCGGCGGGGTCGTGGCCGAGGTGAACACCCGCCGGGCGCGCGGCCGGGCGGCGCGCGAGCGCGAGCTCGCCCGCACCCTGGAGTTCGCCCGGCGCCACCTGGCGCCGGCGCCGGTGGGGGAGGGGACGGCGTGAGCGCCCCGGACGCCGCGGCGGCACCCCGCTCGCACGGTCGCCTCGCCCTGGTGGGTGCGGGCGTGATGGGCCAGGCGCTGCTGGGCGGGCTGCTGCGTGCCGGCCGCAGCCCCGGCGACGTGCTCGTCGTGGACCGCCGCGCCGGGCGCGGGGCGGAGCTGCACGAGCGCTTCGGGGTCGGGGTCGTGGGCGAGCCGTCCGCGGTGCGCGACGCCGCCACCGTCCTGCTGGCCGTCAAGCCCCAGGACCTCGAGGCGCTGCTGGACTCCCTGGCCCCGCACGTGGCGCCCGGCGCGCTGGTGGTGTCCCTGGCCGCGGGCGTGACGACCGCCGCCGTCGAGGCGCGGCTGCCCGCGGGCACCGCGGTGGTGCGGGTCATGCCGAACACCCCCTCCCTGGTCGACGAGGGCATGGCGGCGCTGGCCGGCGGCACCGCCTGCACCGACGCGGACCTGGCCGAGGCGGAGGACCTGCTGCGCTCGTGCGGGCGCACGGTCGTGCTGCCGGAGAAGCACATCGACGCGGTGACGGCCCTGTCGGGGTCCGGGCCGGCGTACGTCTTCTACGTCGTGGAGGCGATGGTCGAGGCGGGGGTGCTGCTGGGCCTGCCGCGCGCGGCGGCGACCGAGCTGGTCGTGCAGACGGTGGTGGGCGCCGGGGCGATGCTGCGCGAGACCGGCCAGCACCCCACGGTGCTGCGCGAGCAGGTCACGTCCCCGGCGGGCACCACGGCCGCGGCGCTGCGCCGGCTGGACGAGGAGGGCGTGCGCGCCGCGCTCGTCTCGGCGGTCGAGGCGGCCTGGGCGCGCTCGCGGCAGCTGTCGGGGGGCTGAGGCGGTGGCTAGGGTGCCCGCGTGCTCCCCGTCAGCTCAGCGCCGCGGCCCGCGCCGGCGGTGCCGGAGGTGACCGCGACCCCCGACGGCGTCCAGGTCGTCTGGGACCCCGTCTTCAACCGCTACGACTTCGGCCGCTGGCACCCGATGGCCCCGATCAGGCTGGACCTGACGGCGCGGCTGTGCGAGGCGCTGGGGCTGTTCTCGGCCCCGGGCGTGCGGGTGGTCTCGGCGCAGCCGGCCGACGAGGCGCTGCTGCGCACGGTGCACGAGCCCGAGTACGTGCGCGCGGTGCAGGCCGCCTCGGCGGACCCGGGCAGCGCCCAGGCGGTCTTCGGGCTGGGCACCGAGGACGACCCGGCGTTCCCGGGGATGCACGAGGCGGCGGCGCGCATCGTGGGCGGCTCGGTGGAGCTGGGGCGGGCGCTGCTGGCGGGCCGGGCCCTGCACGGGGTGAACTTCTGCGGCGGGATGCACCACGCCAAACCGGGCTGCGCGAGCGGGTTCTGCGTCTACAACGACGCGGCGGCGGCGATCCGCGCGATGCTCGACGAGGGCGCCGAGCGGGTCGTGTACGTGGACCTCGACTGCCACCACGGCGACGGCACCGAGGCGGTGTTCTGGGACGAGCCGCGGGTGCTGACGATCAGCGTCCACGAGTCGGGCACGACCCTGTTCCCGGGCACGGGCTTCGCCGACGAGCTGGGCGGGCCGGGTGCGCTGGGCGGTGCGGTGAACCTGGCGCTGCCGGCGGGCACCCGCGACGCGGGGTGGCTGCGGGCGGTGCACTCGGTGGTGCCGCAGCTGGTGGAGTCCTTCCGGCCGGACGTGCTGGTGACCCAGCACGGCTGCGACACGCACGCCCTGGACCCGCTGGGGCACCTGGTGGTGTCGCTGGACGCGCAGCGGGTGGCCGCGGAGTCGATGCACGCGCTGGCGCACTCGGCGGCGGGCGGGCGCTGGCTGGCGCTGGGCGGTGGCGGCTACGAGGTGGTGGACGTGGTGCCGCGGACGTGGGCGCACCTGGTGGCCGAGGCCGCGCACCGGCCGCTGGACCCCTCGACGCCGCTGCCGGAGGGGTGGCGCGCGCACGTGGAGGAGTCCGTCGGGCGCGAGGCGCCGCGGAGGATGACCGACGGTGGGAGCGGGGCCTTCCAGGGCTGGTCGTCGGGGTACGACCCGGGGGACCCGGTGGACCGGGCGATCCTGGCGACGCGCCGCGCGGCCTTCCCCCTGCACGGCCTGGACCCGGATTTCGACTGAGCGTAGCCAGTTGTCACAGAGTGCTCAGGTCACTCTCGGTGACACATTGGACACGGAACTCTTCCACGGGCGTCACTCCTACCCCTACAGTGGGGAGCGGGACGCGCCTCCCGCACTCCTCGTCCGGGAGGGCGGCGGGCCGCTGGCGCGAGGTGGAAGGTGCTGTGGGGATGCCTGAGGACCGTCCGCTGTCCGAGGTCCGGTTCCTGACCGTGGCGGAGGTGGCGTCGATGATGCGCGTGTCGAAGATGACCGTCTACCGGCTCGTGCACAACGGCGACCTGCCGGCCGTGCGGGTCGGGCGCTCCTTCCGGGTGCCCGAGGACGCCGTGCACGAGTACCTGCGCCAGGCCTACATCGACACCGCCTGACGGCACCGCCCGGGTGCTCCCGGGGCCCGCGGGGGACGGCGGGCCGCGAGGACGCCCCGGGCCGGTACGATGGGAACGGTTTGCCGCGTCAGCGGCTGGACGCGAGAAGCACCCGTCGAGTGAGCGAGGACCCCTTGGGCTCTGTCATCAAGAAGCGCCGCAAGCGCATGGCGAAGAAGAAGCACCGGAAGCTGCTCCGCCGCACGCGCCACCAGCGTCGCAACAAGAAGTGAGCTGACTCCAGCTCCGCGAACGGGCGGGTCCCTCCGGGGGCCCGCCCGTTCGCGCTGCCCCGGCCCCTACGCGCCGCGCCGCACCAGGCCCGCCAGAGCCGCCAGGCCCGCCAGCGCCGCCCCGGCCGTGCCCGCGCGCACCGTCCAGCGCGCCGCGTGCCGCCACCGGCGGAACTCCCGCACCTCCCAGCCGTGCCGCAGCGCGTGCCGGCGCAGCGCGCCGTCCGGGTTCACCGCCACCGGCGACCCCACCATGGACAGCAGCGGCAGGTCGTTCGCCGAGTCCGAGTACGCCGCGCAGCGCGTCAGGTCCCAGCCCGCCGCCGCCGCCATCGAGCGCACCGCGGCCGCCTTGGCCGCCCCGTGCAGGGGCTCGCCCACCAGCCGGCCGGTGTACGTGCCGTCCACGCTCTCCGCGACCGTGCCCAGCGCACCCGTCAGCCCCAGCCGGCGCGCCACCACGTCCGCCAGCTCCACCGGGGCCGCCGTCACCAGCCACACCGGCGCACCCTCGCGCAGGTGCCGGTCCGCCAGCACCCGCACCCCCGGCCGCACCTTGGCGCCCATGTGCTCCTCGTACACCTCCTCGCCGATCCCGCGGATCTCGGCGGTGGTGTGCCCGGCGACGAACGCCAGCGCCAGCTCCCGCACCTCCAGCAGGTGCCCGTGCACCTCCCCGCGCACCGCGAAGTGCAGCGCGCGGCGCGCGAAGCCCCGCAGCTCCCGGCGCGAGAAGAAGCCCCGCGCGTGCAGGCCGCGCGCGAAGTAGAACAGGGACGCGCCGCGGACCAGGGTGTTGTCCAGGTCGAAGAAGGCGGCGACGCACGGGGCGGGCGCCGTCGCCCTGGCAGCTGCCACGTCGCCATCGTAGGCCGCCGACCGTCGCGGGGCGTGCTCCCCGGGCGGGTCCGCGCCCGGGGCGCGCCGGCCGGGCGCACCACCGCCGCGCCCGGGGCAGGATGGCCGGGTGCAGCGAGGGGACGGGGCCCGGATCGTGCTGGTCTCGCGCGCGGGGTGCCACCTGTGCGACGAGGGGCGCGAGGTCGTGCGGCGGGTCGCGCAGGAGACGGGCGCGACGTGGTCGGAGGTCGACGTGGACGCCGACCCCGAGATGCTGCGCCGCTGGTCCGACCGGGTGCCGGTGGTGCTGGTCGACGGCACCGAGCGCGACTTCGGGCGGCTGGACGCCGGCCGGATCGCGGGGGCGCTGCAGGGGCGCCGGTGGTGGCGGCGGCGCTGAGCCCCGCGCCGGCGACGGGCGGTCGGTGCGGCGCTCGGTGTCGCGGTCGGTGTGGCGGTCGGTGTGGCGCGACAGACACGGCGCGACTTTGTGCGCGCGTTCACAAACGCCTACTCTGCTGGGGGCGCCGCTGAGGCGGCGTCCCCGGCCCGACGGGCCGGTGAACGGGCCGGCGGCACGCCGGCGAGCACGTACGAGGGTGCCGGGTCTGACCGCAGTGGACGAGGACGACGTGAGCAGCGCGCACCGCGACGGCACGCACGTCGCCGAGGCTTCCCCCCGCCACCCCGGTGGCCCGGCGGCGGTCCCCGAGGCGACGGTGGCCCGCCTCCCGCAGTACCTGCGCGCCCTGGCCGCGCTCGCCGAGGCGGGCTCGCGCACGGTGTCCTCCGAGGCGCTCGCGGAGGCCGCCGGGGTCGGCTCGGCCAAGCTGCGCAAGGACCTGTCCCACCTGGGCAGCTACGGCACCCGCGGCGTCGGCTACGACGTCGCCGAGCTGCACCGCCACATCGCCGACCGGCTCGGCCAGGCGGCCAGCTGGCGCGTCGTCATCGTGGGCGTGGGCAACCTCGGCCACGCCCTCGCCGGTTACAGCGGCTTCGCCTCGCGCGGGTTCACCGTCGTCGGCCTGTTCGACGACGACCCCGCGGTGGTCGGCCAGGTCGTCGGCGGCCTGCGCGTGCGCCCGCTCGGCGACCTCGAGCAGGTGCTCGGCGAGCCGGCCTCCGCGATCGCCGTGCTGGCCGTCCCCGCCCGGCACGCGCAGGCGGTGTGCGACCGCCTCGTCGCGGCCGGTGCCCGCAGCATCCTGAACTTCGCCCCGACCGTGCTGCGCGTCCCCGAGGGCGTGGACGTGCGCAAGGTCGACCTGGCCTCGGAGCTGCAGATCCTCGCCTTCCACGCCCAGCGGCGGGCCGCTGCCGAGCCCGCCGCCCCCCGTCCCAGCGCCGCGAGCCCGCGCGGCGCCGCCGGCGCGAGCGCCGGACCGTTGCTGCCGCACGCGCTGCGCCGCGTCGAGGAGGTCGTCCAGTGACCCTCATGGTCGTGGGCCTGTCCCACCGCACCGCCGCCCTGGAGGTGCTCGAGCGGGCTTCCTTCGACGACACCGCCGCCGCCGAGGCCGTGTCGGCGCTGACGGCCTCCCCGCACGTGGAGGAGGCGTTCGTGCTGTCCACCTGCAACCGGGTGGAGGTCTACACCGACGTCACCCGCTTCCACGGCGGCGTGGCCGCCGTGGGCGAGACCCTGGCCCGGCGCATCGGCGTCCCGCTGGACGAGCTGGGCGACCAGCTCTACGTCCACTACGAGGACGCCGGCGTGGAGCACCTGTTCCGGGTGGCGTGCGGCCTGGACTCCATGGCGGTCGGCGAGGCGCAGATCCTCGGCCAGCTGCGCGCCGCCCTGCGCGACCTGCACGAGACCGACCGCGGCGGCGGCGTCCTGGACCGCCTGCTGCAGACGGCGCTGCGGGTGGGCAAGCGCGCCCACTCCGAGACGTCGCTGGACGCCGCGGGCGCCTCCCTGGTCGACGCGGCGCTGGCCCGCGCCCGGGACGTCGTGGGGCCGCTGGCGGGCCGGCGGGCGCTGGTCGTGGGCGCCGGCGCCATGAGCGCGCTGGTGGCGACCACCGTGGGCCGCGCCGGTCTGGACGTCGTGGTCGCCAACCGCACCGCCGAGCGCGCCCAGCGCCTGGCCGCCGCGGTCGGCGGGCGCGCCACCGGGCTGGACGCGCTGCGCGCGGAGGTCGCCGCCGCCGACGTGGTGGTCAGCTGCACCGGCGCGGTGGGGCACGTGCTGGACGTGGCGGTCGTGGCCAGCGCCCTGCTGGACCGCCCGCACCGGCCCCTGCTGCTGGCCGACCTGGCGCTGCCGCGCGACATCGACCCCGACGTCGCGACGCTGCCGGGCGCGCACCTGGTGGACCTGGAGGGTCTGGGCGCCGACCTGGCCGGCAGCGCGGTCGCCGACGACCTGCGGGCGGTGCGCACCATCGTCGCCGAGGAGGTGGCGGCGTACGCGGCGTCGCTGCGCGCGGCGGACGTGGCACCCACCGTGGTGGCGCTGCGCGCCCAGGCGCGGCACGTGGTGGACACGGAGATGCGCCGCCTGACCGGCCGCGTCGAGCTGGACGACACCACCCGCGCCGAGGTGGACCGCGCGGTGCACCGCATCGTGGAGAAGCTGCTGCACACCCCGACGGTGCGCGTGAAGGAGCTGGCGGAGGCGCCGGGCGGGGTGGGTTACGCCGCGGCGCTGCGCGCCCTGTTCGACCTCGAGGTCGGCGGTGCCGCCCGCGGTGGCCCGCGGGTGGTGGACGGGCCGCTGTCCGGGACCGTCGCCGAGGCCGTCGGGAGGCTGTCGTGACGCGCCCGCTCCGGCTGGGCACGCGGCGCAGCGCGCTGGCCACCACCCAGAGCGGCTGGGTCGCCGACGCGCTGCGCGAGCGCGGCGCGGACGTGGAGCTCGTGGAGATCACCACGCACGGCGACGTCGACCGCGCGCCGCTGGCCGTCATCGGCGGCACCGGCGTGTTCGTCTCGGCGCTGCGCGAGGCGCTGCTGGCGGACGAGGTGGACCTGGCGGTGCACTCGCTCAAGGACCTGCCGACCGCCGCCGCCGACGGCCTGGCCCTGGTCGCGGTGCCGCAGCGGGAGGACCCGCGCGACGTCCTGGTCGCCGCCGGCGGGCGCGGCCTGGCGCAGCTGCCGGCGGGCGCGCGGGTCGGCACGGGCTCGCCGCGCCGGCGGGCGCTGCTGCTGGACGCCCGCCCGGACCTGGACGTGGTCGCGGTGCGCGGCAACGTCGACACCCGCCTGCGGATGGTGTCCTCCGGCGAGCTGGACGCCGTGGTGCTGGCCGCCGCGGGCCTGGCCCGGCTGGGCCGGCTGGCCGAGGCCACCGAGCTGCTGGGGGCGGGCGCGTTCGTGCCCGCGCCCGGCCAGGGTGCGCTGGCGGTGGAGTGCCGCGCCGACGACGCGGAGGTGCTGGCCGCCGCCGGTGCGCTCGACTCCCCGGCCGACCGCCTGGCGGTGCTGGCCGAGCGGCAGCTGCTGAGCAGCCTGGAGGCCGGCTGCTCCGCGCCGGTGGGCGCCCACGCCCGCTTCGAGGCCGGCGCGCTGCACCTGTCGGTCGCGGTGCAGGGCCCGGACGGGCTCGTGCGCCGCGTGGTCACCGGTGCCGCCGCCGGCGCCGACGCGGCCCGCGCGCTCGGCGCCCGCACGGCCGCCGACCTGCTGGCGGGCCCGCTGGCCGGTGCGGCCGGCGCCCTGGACCCCCTCGCGGTGCCCGCCGCGATCCCCCGACCTCCCGCCGCCGCCGGTGGCGACGCGCGGGAGCACACCCCGGACCGAGCCACGGCCGGTCCACGTCCCGACCCGGAGAGTGGCTCGTGAGCACGACGACGAACAGCCCGGTCCTGGAGACCACCGAGACCGCGCCGGCCGCCGGCGCCGGTCCGGAGGTCGCCGGTCCCGAGGCCAGCGGTTCCGAGGTCACCGTCCTGACCGGACGGGCCCCCGCCCGCCCCCGGCGGGCGCAGGCGCCGGCCGCCGGTTCCACCGAGGGCTCCGCGCCGGCGGGCGCGTCCCGCCGGCTGGGCCACGTCTCGTTCGTGGGTGCCGGCCCCGGCGACCCGGGCCTGCTGACGCTGCGCGCGGTGGAGCTGCTGGCCGCCGCCGACGTCGTGGTGCTGGACGCCGGCGCGCGCGAGGACGTCGTCGCCCGGCACGCCCGCGACGGCGTGCAGGTCGTCGACGCCGCCTTCGCCGGCGACGGCGAGCCGACCACCCGCGCCGCGCGCGCCAAGCTCGTGGTGAAGGCCGCCCGTTCCGGCGGGCGCGTGGTGCGCCTCATGGACGGCGACCCGTCCACGTTCAGCGGCCTCGTCGAGGAGATCGCCGCCTGCCGCAAGGCCGGTGTCGCCTTCGACGTGGTGCCGGGCGTGTCCGCGGTGAGCGCCGTCCCCGCCTACGCGGGGGTGCCGATGACCGCCCCGGGCACCACGAGCGTCAACGTGGTGCACCCGGCGGGGCGCAGCGTGGACTGGTCCCGGCACGCCGGTGCCGACTCCACCGTCGTGGTGCTGGGCACCGGCGACGACATCGCCGCGGCGGCCGTGGGCCTGCTGGCGGCCGGCCGCGCGCCGTCCACGCCGGTGGCGCTGACCTCCCACGGCACGACGACCACCCAGTCGACGACCACGACGACGCTGGGTGAGCTGGAGCCGATCGCCACCGCCATCGACGGCTCGCCCACGACGGCCGTGGTGGGCGACGTGGTGAGCCTGCGCGAGCAGGCGTCCTGGTACGAGACGAAGCCGCTGTTCGGCTGGCGGGTGCTGGTGCCGCGCACCAAGGAGCAGGCGGGCGGCGTCACGGCGCTGCTGGCCGAGCACGGCGCCACCGCCGACGTCGTCCCGACGATCTCGGTGGAACCGCCCCGCACCCCGCAGCAGATGGAGAAGGCCGTCAAGGGCCTGGTGACCGGCCGCTACGAGTGGATCGGGTTCACCTCCGTCAACGCGGTGCGGGCGGTGCGGGAGAAGTTCGCCGAGTACGGTCTGGACGCGCGCGCGTTCAGCGGCCTGAAGGTCGCCGCGGTCGGCGGGGTCACGGCGGACGCGCTGCGCGAGTGGGGCATCGAGCCGGACCTGCTGCCGGAGGGCGAGCAGTCCGCGACGGGCCTGCTGGCGTCGTGGCCGCCGTACGACGAGGTCCTGGACCCGATCGACCGGGTGTTCCTGCCGCGCGCGGACATCGCCACCGACACCCTCGTGGCGGGCCTGCAGGAGAACGGCTGGGAGGTCGACGACGTCACCGCGTACCGCACGGTGCGCGCCGCCCCGCCGGCCGCGCCGGTGCGCGAGGCCATCAAGTCGGGCGCGTTCGACGCGGTCGTGTTCACCTCCAGCTCCACGGTGCGCAACCTCGTGGGCATCGCCGGCAAGCCGCACCCCTCCACGGTGGTGGCGTGCATCGGGCCGGCGACCGCGAAGACCGCCGAGGAGCACGGCCTGCGGGTGGACGTGCTGGCCGCCGAGCCCAGCGCTGCCTCGCTCGTCGAGGCGCTGGCCGCCTACGGGGAGGGCCTGCGGGCGGCGGCCGAGGAGGCCGGCGAGCCGGTGCTGCGCCCCAGCCAGAAGAAGTCCTCCGCGCGCCGGCGGAGCCGGTGAGCGGCCTGGAGCCGAGCCGGCGGCGGGTGCCGGCGCTGCCGGTGCGCCCGCGCCGGCTGCGCGCCACCCCGGGGGTGCGTCGGCTGGTGACGGACGTGCACCTGCACCCCTCCGACCTGGTGCTGCCGGTGTTCGTGCGCGAGGGCGCCGCCGAGCCGCAGCCGATCCGCACCCTGCCGGGCGTCGTGCAGCACACCCGCGCCTCCCTGGTGGCCACGGCGAGGGAGGCCGTGGCCTCCGGCCTGGGCGGCATCATGCTGTTCGGCGTGCCCGCGTCGCGCGACGCGGTGGGCTCGGGCGCCGACGACCCCGACGGGATCCTCAACGTCGCCCTGGCGGACGTGCGCGAGGCGGTCGGCGACGAGCTCGT
This sequence comes from Kineococcus esterisolvens, assembly GCF_050871405.1. Classification (NCBI taxonomy): domain Bacteria; kingdom Bacillati; phylum Actinomycetota; class Actinomycetes; order Kineosporiales; family Kineosporiaceae; genus Kineococcus; species Kineococcus esterisolvens. The sequence goes on along the minus strand of NZ_JBJLRI010000003.1, from coordinate 58,374 downwards.
CGTCATGGCCGACCTGTGCCTGGACGAGTTCACCGACCACGGCCACTGCGGCGTGCTCGACGAGCGCGGCCGCGTGGACAACGACGCGACCCTGGACCGCTACGCGTCCATGGCGCTGGCGCAGGCCGCGGCGGGCGCGCACCTGCTGGGGCCCAGCGGCATGATGGACGGCCAGGTCGGGCACCTGCGCGCGGTGCTGGACGACGCCGGCCGCGAGGACGTGGCGATGCTCGCGTACGCGGTGAAGTACGCCAGCGCGTTCTACGGCCCGTTCCGCGAGGCCGTGGACTCGCAGCTCACGGGGGACCGGCGCACCTACCAGCAGGACCCGGCCGCGAACGTCGCCGAGGCGCTGCGCGAGCTGCGCCTGGACCTGGACGAGGGCGCGGACCTGGTGATGGTGAAGCCGGGCCTGCCGTACCTGGACGTGCTGCGCGCGGTCGCGGACGTCGCCGACGTCCCGGTGGCGAGCTACCAGGTCTCCGGCGAGTACGCGATGGTCGAGTTCGCCGCGCAGGCCGGCGCGATCGACCGCGAGCGGGTGGCGCTGGAGTCGCTGCTGGCGCTGCGCCGCGGCGGCGCGCAGGTGGTCCTGACGTACTGGGCGCTGGAGGCCGCGCAGCGCTGGCTGGGCTGAGGCCCCTCCGGGCGAGAACGACGCCGCGCGTCCCCACCGGGGACGCGCGGCGTCGTCGTTCCCGCGGCGCACCTCTTGGCACTCGGCGCCCCGGAGTGCTAATAGATGGGGCAGCGCGGTGCGCCGCCCGCCAGGGCGCCGCACCGGTGCGCGACCCTCCCCGCCGCGCGGCGTGGCGCGGCAGCCCCGAGCTGCGGCGCCGCACCCCGCGGTGCCGTCAGCGACCCACCCGGGCAGCCGCGTGCTGCCCCGAGCCCGTCGCTGGAGGACAACGTGACCGTCTCCGACGCTCCGCCGATCCCGCGTCCCGCCCGTGCACCGCGCGACACCCTGCGCATCGCGGTGGTCGCCCCGCCCTGGTTCGAGCTGCCGCCGCGCGGGTACGGCGGCATCGAGTCCGTCGTCGCCGATCTCGTCGACTCCCTCGCGGAGCGCGGGCACGAGGTGACGCTCGTGGGTTCCGGTCACCACCGCACCCGCGCCGCCCGCTTCGTGCGGGTGTTCGACGAACCCCCGTCCGAGCGCCTGGGGACCCCGGCGCCGGAGGTGATCCACGCCGCCGCCGCCGGTGCCGCCCTGGCCGACCTGGACGTGGACGTCGTGCACGACCACAGCCTCGCCGGGCCGTTGCTGGCGCGCGGGCGCCGCGTGCCCACCGTCGTGACGATGCACGGTCCCGTCGACGGCGAGCAGGGCGAGTACTTCGCCGCCCTGGGCGACAGCGTCGACGTCGTCGCCATCTCCGACGCGCAGCGTCGCCTGAACCCCGGCATCAACTGGGTGGGGCGCGTGCACAACGCGATCGACGTGTCGAGCTTCCCGTTCCGGGCCGACAAGGACGACCACGTCCTGTGGCTGGGCAGGTTCAGCCCCGACAAGGGTCCCCACCTGGCGATCGACGCCGCGCGCGCCGCAGGCCTGCGCATCGTGCTGGCGGGCAAGCGCAGCGAGCCGGCCGAGCGGGAGTTCTTCGAGCGGGAGGTCCGCCCGCGGCTGGGCCGCGACGCGGAGTACGTCGGCGAGGCCGACGCGGCCCTGAAGCGGGAACTGCTCGCGAGCGCCCGTGCGCTGGCGTTCCCGATCCAGTGGGAGGAACCCTTCGGCATGGTGATGATCGAGGCGATGGCCTGCGGCACACCGGTCGTGGCGCTGCCGCGCGGCAGCGTCCCGGAGGTCGTCGACCACGGCCGCAGCGGGCTGGTGGTGCGCGACCTCGCCGACTTCCCCGCCGCCCTGTCGCTGGCCGCCGACCTGGACCCGGCCGCCTGCCGCCGGCACGCTGAGCGGAACTTCGACCTGCCGGTGATGGCCGCCGGGTACGAGCAGCTGTTCCGCGCGATCGTCGAGGGGCAGCGCAGCGTGCGGGCCCTGACCGGACCGCGCCCGTCGCTGCGCCGGCTGCGGGAGCGGGGGGTGTCGGCGTGATCGGCGCGACGGGAACCCCGCAGGACCTCACCCCGGCCTCGCCCGGCGGTGACGTCACCCTCGTCGAGGGCGCTTCGTTCTGCGTGAGCGACAGCACCGGGGACATGCGCCCGGACCGCCCGCACGGGGTGTTCTTCCAGGACACCCGCGTGGTGTCCGGCTGGCAGCTGCTGCTGGACGACGAGCCGCTGCAGCCGCTGAGCGTGGCCGTCCCCGAGCCGTTCTCCGCGGTGTTCACCACGCGCGCCGCGCCGCGGCCGGGCCAGGCCGACGCCACGCTCGTCGTGCAGCGGCGGCGCATGGCCGCCGACGGGCTGCGCGAGGACGTCGTGGTGCGCAACCACGGCACCGAACCGGCCGGCATCACCCTGCACCTGTCGGTGGAGGCCGACTTCGCCGACCTCTTCGACGTCAAGGAGGGGCGGGTGGCCCGCCGCGCGCCCGTGCAGCGCAGCGGTCAGGGCGAGGACCTGGTGCTGGGGGTGGCGCGCGGCGGCCGCAGGCGCGGCGTGCGCGTGCACGGGCAGGGCGCCACCGCGCTGCCCGGCGCCCTCGTGTGGCGCGTGGTGGTCCCCGCGCACGGGGAGTGGTCCACCACGGTGGAGGTGCTGCCCTCCACCGAGGACGGGGAGGTCGGCACGTCGTTCCCGCTGGACCGGCCGGTGGAGGCCGCCGCCCCCGCGCGGCGCATGCGGGACCGGCGCCGCGCCAGCCCGGACGTGGAGTGTGAGGACCCGGTGCTGGCGCAGGCGCTGCAGCGCAGCGTGCTGGACCTGGGGGCGCTGCGGATCGCCGACCCGCGCCGGCCGGGCGCCGACGTGGTGGCCGCCGGGGCGCCGTGGTTCATGGCGCTGTTCGGCCGCGACTCGCTGCTGACGAGCTGGCTGGCGCTGCCGTTCGACCCCGGTCTGGCGCTGGGGACCCTGCAGACCCTCGCCGACCACCAGGGCCGTCGCGTCGACCCGATGAGCGAGGAGGAACCCGGGCGGATCCTGCACGAGGTGCGGCTCGGGGTGGACGCCGACCGCGCGCTGGGCGGCAGCAGCGTGTACTACGGCAGCGTCGACGCCACCCCGCTGTTCGTCGTCGTCCTCGACGAGGTGGCCCGCTGGGGGGCGCCGCTGGAGGAGGTGCGGGCGCTGCTGCCGGCGGCGGACCGGGCGCTGGAGTGGGTCGAGCGGTACGGCGACCTGGACGGCGACGGTTTCGTGGAGTACCGGCGCAAGACGGACCGGGGTCTGCTGAACCAGGGCTGGAAGGACTCCTCCGACTCGATCTCCTTCTCCGACGGGCGGCTCGCCGAGGGGCCGATCGCCCTCGTGGAGGTCCAGGCGTACGTGTACGCGGCGCTCACCGCCCGCGCGCACCTGGCGTCCCTGGTGGGCGACGAGGCCGGCGCGCGCGGCTGGGAGGAGAAGGCGGAACGGTTCCGCCGCGCCGTCGACGAGGCGTTCTGGATGCCCGGGCGGGGGTGCTACGCCCTGGCCCTGGACGGCCGCAAGGAGCAGGTGGACGCACTGGCCTCGAACCAGGGCCACTGCCTGTGGGCGGGCCTGCCGGACCCCGACAAGGCCGCGCAGGTCGCGCAGCACCTGCTGTCCCCGGCGATGTTCAGCGGCTGGGGGATCCGGACCCTGGCGTCGACGGAGGCGCGCTACAACCCGGTCAGCTACCACAACGGCTCGGTGTGGCCGCACGACAACGCCCTGGCCGTGGCGGGTCTGGTCCGCTACGGGCACGTGGAGGCGGCGCAGCGGGTCGCGACCGGGCTGCTCGCGGCGAGCGCCTCCACGGGGGGTCGCCTTCCGGAGCTGTTCTGCGGTTTCGACCGCGCCGAGTCGCCGGTCCCGGTGCCGTACCCGACGTCCTGCTCGCCGCAGGCGTGGGCGGCGGCGACGCCGATCGGCCTGCTGACGGCGCTGCTGCGCTTGCGGGTGTGCGCCCCGCACGGCCGGGTCGAGAGCGATCCGGTGCTGCCGGCGTCGTGGGGCGGAGTTCGGGTGTCGGGCCTGGCGGCGGGGGAGGAGCGCATCGACGTGGACGGCGACGGGCTGCGCCCCGTGCGGGAACCGGCGGCCAGCGCCGGGTGAACCCGTGCGCCGGTGCGGTCCGGCCCGGACCGCACCGGCGCGCCGGCCGGCGCCTCGGCACGGGCCGGTCACGGTGTGCGTTGACAACGTTGCAGAAGGCCCCCTAGTTTCCCGAGCGCCACCGCAGCGGCGCCGCCGCTGCCCGAGCGAGGATGCTCAGACAGGGGACCACATGCCTTCTCCGACCTTCACCCGACGCAGCGTCGTGCTCGCCGCCACCGCGGCGGGGGCGCTGGCGGGCACCGCGGCCGGTGCCACCGGCGCGGCTGCCGCCCCCCTCCGGCGCCCCGGCATCTCCACTGAGGCGTGGGGGAACCTGCCCGACGGCACCGCCGTCGAGCGGTACACCCTCGTCAACGGCGAGGTGACCGTGCGGGTCCTCACGTACGGCGGGATCGTCCAGAGCCTGGAGTTCCCCGACGAGCAGGGGAACGTCGAGAACGTCGTCCTCGGGTTCGACGACCTCGAGGGCTACCTGGCGGGGAACAACCCCGGCCCGTACTTCGGTGCGCTCATCGGCCGCTACGGCAACCGCATCGCCGGCGGGAGGTTCACCCTCGACGGCGTCGAGCACCAGCTCCCGCTGAACAACGGCCCGAACTCCCTGCACGGCGGCGACGACTCGTTCGACAAGCGGGTGTGGGACGCGGAGGCGCTGCCCGGCGACCAGGTCGTGGGCCTGCGCCTGACCCTCGTCAGCCCCGACGGCGACCAGGGCTACCCCGGCACGCTCACCGCCGAGGTCACCTACACCCTGGACCGCTTCGCGCAGCTCACGGTGGACTACTTCGCCACCACCGACGCCGCCACCGTCGTGAACCTGACGAACCACACGTACTGGAACCTCCGGGGCGAGGGCACCGGGACGATCTACGAGCACGAGCTGACGATCCACGCCGACGCCTACACGCCCGTGGACGCCACCCTGATCCCCACCGGTGAGATCGCCCCCGTGGCGGGGACCCCGATGGACTTCCGCGACCCCACCGCCGTGGGTGCGCGCATCCGCCAGCCGTTCCAGCAGATCCTGTTCGGGCAGGGCTACGACCACAACTGGGTGCTGGACCGCGCCACCGCCGACGAGCTGGAGGAGGCGGCGACCCTGCACGACCCGGCGAGCGGCCGCACCCTGACGATCTCCACGACCGAGCCGGGCCTGCAGTTCTACTCCGGCAACTTCCTCGACGGCACCCTGGTGGGCACGTCGGGTTCGGTGTACCGGCAGGGCGACGGGCTGGCGCTGGAGACCCAGCACTTCCCCGACTCGCCGAACCAGCCGACGTTCCCCTCCACGGTGCTGCGCCCCGGTGAGGAGTACCGCAGCACGACGGTGTTCGCGCTCTCGCGCTGACCCCACCCCTCCGCGGCGGCCGCCCCCCGGCCGCCGCGGAGGCCCTCGAGGGCCCCTCGGCGACGGTGCGGTCGCGCGGCGGGCCGCCCCCGCGCGCTCATCAGGGCCTCAGGGGGAGCTGCGCGCCAGCCGCAGCTCCACGCCGCGCACGAACTCCTCGAAGGCCGCCTCCACCCGTGCGGCGTCACCGGTGACGAACCGGTCCAGGACGAGCCCGCGCATGGTCCCCAGGACCAGCGTGGCCAGCGCGCCGGCCTCCTGCGGCGGGCAGCCCTCGCGCACCAGCCCGGCCTCGAGCATCCCGGTGCGCTGCCGCACCGAGCGGCGCACCGCGCCGGCGAGCGCCTCGTCGTGCAGCGCGTCCCCGGTGACCGCGAGGAACAGCCGCACGTACTGCTCGCCGCGCCCGGTGGTCGCGTGCCGCCACAGAGCCCGCAGCGGGCCGCCCTCGGGCTCGCCCGCCGGTGCGCCGTCCAGGAGTTCCGGGGCGGTGAAGGCGCGGTCCAGGACCCGTTCGACGATCTCGGCGACGAGGCGCTCGCGGGTGCCGAAGTGGTGCAGCAGCGCGGCGTGTCCCACGCCGGCGCTCTCGGCGACGCGGCGCAGCGACAGCCGGTCCAGGCCGTGCTGCAGGACGTGCTCGGTGGCGGCCTGCAGGAGCTCCTCGCGGCGGTGCTGGTAGCGCAGGCGCCGCCCGTCGACGCGCTCCGGTCCGTCGTCCCGCGCTCCTGCCACGTCGCGAGGGTAGCCGCGTGCGCGGGGTGCGCGACGCCTCCCCGGGGATTGCTTGACCGAGTGGTCAAACTATGACTAGCTTGTGCCTCGCCAGGGGGTCGGACCCCCGGTGCGGTGCGCGGCACGAGGACGCGCCGGCCACCGCGCGGTCGTCCCGCCCGCCGGCGCCACCTCCCCGACGCACGCCCTCAGGAGAGCACTGCGATGTCGAGCACCCCCACCTCCCCGTCCCGGCGCCGGTCCGCCCGCGGGTTCCGCGCCTCCCTGGCCGCTGCCGCCGTCGCCCTGCCGTTCCTGGCCGGCGCGGCACCCGCGCAGGCGGCGGACAACCCGTACGAGCGCGGGCCCGCGCCGACGAACGCCAGCGTCGAGGCCTCGCGCGGCTCCTTCGCCGTCTCGCAGACCCGCGTCTCCAGCTTCAGCGTCCGCGGCTTCGGCGGCGGGACCATCTACTACCCGACCACGACGAGCGCCGGCACGTTCGGTGGCGTGGTCGTCGCGCCCGGCTACACGGCGACCCGGTCCAGCATGGCCTGGTACGGCCCCCGCCTGGCCTCGCAGGGTTTCGTGGTGTTCACCATCGACACGAACTCCCGCTACGACCAGCCCTCCTCGCGCGGTGAGCAGATCCAGGCCGCGCTGGACTACCTGACGGACAGCAGCAGCGTCCGCTCCCGCGTCGACGCCGACCGCCTGGCCGTCATGGGCCACTCCATGGGCGGCGGCGGCAGCCTGGAGGCGGTCAAGGACAACCCCGCCATCCAGGCCGCGATCCCGCTGACGCCGTGGAACACCGACAAGACCTGGTACGAGGTGAGCACCCCCACCCTGATCATCGGGGCCGAGGACGACACCGTCGCGCCCGTCCGCTCGCACTCCGAGCCGTTCTACGACACCATCCCGTCCAGCACGGACAAGGCGTACCTGGAGCTGCGCGGCGCCAGCCACCTCGCCCCGAACACCTCCGACACCACGATCGCGAAGTACAGCATCAGCTGGCTCAAGCGCTACGTGGACGACGACACCCGCTACACGCAGTTCCTGTGCCCGGCGCCCACCGTCAGCCTGGCGATCAGCGAGTACCGCAGCACCAACTGCTCCTGAGGAGCCTCGCGCCCACCCCGGCGCGGGCGGCGGGAATGCCCCGCCCGCGCCGGCGGTTGCTCCGGGCGAGCGTCACCCCGAGCGGGGTGGCGCACCGTGCCGCCGTGCGAGAGGTCGTCCCCATGCCCGTTCCGCTGTCCGTCCTCGACCTGGCCCACATCGGCCCCGGGCAGAGCGCGGGCGAGAGCATCGCGGGCAGCGTCGCGCTGGCGCAGCAGGCCGAGCGGTACGGGTACCGGCGCGTCTGGTACGCCGAGCACCACAGCATGCCGACGATCGCCTCGTCCGCGCCGGCGGTGCTCATCGCCCACGTCGCCGCGCACACCAGCACCATCCGCCTCGGTGCCGGTGGCGTCATGCTCCCGAACCACTCCCCGCTGACCATCGCCGAGCAGTTCGGCACGCTGGACGCGGTGCACCCCGGCCGCATCGACCTCGGCCTGGGCCGCGCGCCCGGTTCGGACGAGCGCACCACGTACGCGCTGCGCCGCGACCCGTCCTCCGCCGAGAGCTTCCCGCAGGACGTGCAGGAGCTGCGCGCGTACCTCGCCGGCGAGTCCCGCGTCCCGGGCGTGCAGGCCGTCCCCGGCGCCGGTTCCCGCGTCCCCCTGTTCATCCTGGGTTCCTCGCTGTTCGGCGCGAAGCTCGCCGCGGCCCTGGGCCTGCCCTACGCGTTCGCCTCCCACTTCGCGCCGCAGGCGCTCGAGGCCGCGGTGGCCACCTACCGGCGCGAGTTCCGCCCCTCGGAGGACCTGGACGCCCCGCACGTCATCGCCGGGGTCAACGTCGTCGCCGCCGACACCACCGAGCAGGCGCAGCGGACGTTCGAGCACGTGCGCCGCACGTTCGCGCAGTCCCTGTTCGGGCGCGGGCGCACGTTCACCGAGGCCGAGGTGGACGCGCTGATGTCCTCCGCCGCCGGGATGCACGTGCAGCAGATGCTGTCCTGCTCGGCGGTGGGGACCCCCGCGCAGGTGCGCGAGCAGATCGAGGAGTTCCGCCGCCGCGCCGACGCCGACGAGCTCATCGTCGCCCACCAGGCCCGCGACACCGAGGAGCGGCTGCGCTCGGCGGCGCTGCTCGCCGAGGCCGTGGAGCTCGCACCGGCCGCCTGAGCCCACCCGCCGGCGGGTGGACTGTTCGCCCGCCGGTCACCCGGGGTTCGCCCCGCGGGAACCCGGCCCCAGCAGGCTGCGCTCCCGCCGGCGGATGACTGCCGGCGCTCCCAGCCGCCCCGGAGGCAGCCCGTGCCCGCAGTGCCCGCAGTGCCCCGCCCCGTCAGCCGGCGGAACGTCCTGACCCTGGCCCTGGCCGGTTCCGCCGCGTTCCTGGCGCCCGCCGGCCGGCTGCAGCCGGCGTTCGCCGGGACCGCACCCACCGGTGCCGTGCTGCCGTTCGTCGAGCACTACACGACCAACGTCGCCGGGAACACCACGCCCTGGACGAACGCCGCGGTGCGGATCCTGTCGGGTTTCGGGGAGCTGTGGGAGACCGGCCCCACCTGGGACACCGGGCGCGTCCTGGACCACGCGGTGCTGCGCGCCAACGTCCGGCACGTCGTGGACGTCACGCACGCGCGCACCGACGAGGAGGCGAAGGTCGCGTTCGTCCGCGACCGCCAGCACCAGAGCTACGCCGTCACCGCCGGCCTCGGCCCGCTGGCGGAGCTGTACCGCGAAGGGGCCCGGGCCGTCACCGGCATCACCGAGGGCCCCGACGGCACCCCGCCCGAGAAGGTCAGCGACGAGCTGCCCGCCGACGCCCCCGAGGGGTCGGCGCTGGGTGCCGGCTCGGTGACCTCCGAGCTGGGCTTCGTGGCCCAGCTGGTGAACGCGGTGCGCGGCCCGAACGCCTCCAGCAACCCCAGCAAGGAGGCGTTCCAGTACCCGCGCCCGTGGCGCCTGAACGCCGACAGCGAGGTCGTCCCGACGGGGGGGACGGACGAGTTCGGCTACCCCGTGTACGTCTCCGACGTCGTGGTGGCCCCCCAGCTGCTGCGCCAGCGCGGTGAGGACCCCGCCGAGGACGGCGGGTTCCCCAGCGGCCACACCAACGCGTTCCACCTGGCCGCCCTCGCCCTGGCCCACGCGGTGCCCGAGCGGTTCCAGGAACTCGTCGTCTGCGCGCTCGAGCTGTCCGACAGCCGCATCGTCACGGGAATGCACTCGCCCCTGGACGTCATCGGGGGCCGCGTCCTCGCCACCGCCCTGGCCGCGGCGGCGCTGCACGACCCCGCCAACGCGGTGCTGAAGGAGGCCGCCCGCGAGCAGGCGGCGGCGTACCTGCAGGCGCGCACCGGCACCGACGCGTCCGGCCTGATCGAGTTCGCGCGCTCCGGCGACGGGCAGGACCCGTGGAGCGACCGCGCGGCGAACCGCGAGGCCGTGCAGCGGTACCTCACGTACGGGTTCCACCGCACCGGCCCGCGCACGCCGATGGTCGTGCCGCAGGGCGCCGAGGTGCTCCTGGAGACCCGGCTGCCCTACCTCAGCGCCGCGCAGCGCCGGGAGGTCCTGCGCACCACCGCCCTGCCCGCCGGGTACCCGGTGCTGGACAGCCCGGAGCTGTGGGGCCGCCTGGACCTGTTCACCGCCGCCGACGGCTACGGCCGCTTCGACACCAGCGTGGCCGTCGACATGGACGCCGCCGCGGGCGGTTTCTCCGCGGCCGACGCGTGGCGCAACGACATCGCGGGGCGCGGCGACCTCGTCAAGCGCGGCTCCGGGGAGCTGACCCTCGCGGGGGAGAACTCCTTCACCGGCGGCACCCGCGTGGCCGGCGGCGCGCTCGTCGCGGCCTCGGGCGGCGCCCTGGGCCGCGGGGACGTCACCGTCGCCGCCGGTGCCCTGCGGGTGAGCGCCCCCGGCGGTGCGCGGGTGTGCGGCGCCTACTCCCAGGCCGCCGGCGCGGTCCTGGACGTGGCGCCCGCCGCGGGCGGCGGCGTCCCGCTGCAGGTGCGGGGCACCGCGACCCTCGACGACGGCGCCCTCCTGCGGATCGACCCCGCGGCCGCCGGCGGCTGGTCCGTCGGCGAGGAGCGCCCGGTGCTGGGCGCGCGCCGCGTGCGGGGGAGCTCCGCCGGGGTGGAGGTCGTCGGCGGCGGCCGCGCCGAGCTGGTCCGGACCCGCGACGGCGTCTCCGTCCGCCTGCTCGCCGCCGCCTGACCCGGGCCCCGCCCCACCCCCACCCCACCCCTGCGACCCCCGCCGTGGTCGGGGGAGCGGCGACCTCCCCGACCACCGCGGGTGCCGCAGGGGCGGGGGAGGGCGGGGTTCAGCCCAGGGGCGGCACGATCACCGCGCGGCCGTCGAGCGTCCCGGCGTGCAGCGCCTCGTACGCCTGCGGCGCGTCGCTGAGCGAGAACGTCTGCGTGTGCACGTCCAGCACACCGCGGTGCGCCAGCTCGATCAGCTCGTGCAGCTCCCCGCGGGTGCCCCAGTAGGGCGCGCTGACGGACGTGGCGAACGGGGTGCGGAAGAACCCCACGCCGGCGACGCCCCCGCCGATGCCGACGATCGTGACGTCCCCGTCCACGGCGGCCACCGCCAGCGCCGTGTCCACGGTGGGCTGGGCGCCCACGAAGTCCAGGACGAGTTCCGCGCCCCGCCCGCCGGTCATCTCCCGCACCGCCTGCGCGGCGGAGGCGTCGGAGGTCACGACGTCGTCGGCGCCCACCGAGCGGGCCAGTTGCAGCTTTCGCTCGCTGACGTCCAGCGCCACCACGCGGGCGGGCGACAGGTGCTTCAGGAGCTGGATGCCGACGTGGCCGAGACCGCCGGCGCCGATGACGACGGCGGTGGATCCCGGCACCAGCTTCGCCAGCGAGCGCTTGATCGCGTGGTACGGGGTCAGGCCCGCGTCGGTCAGCGGGACCGTGGAGACCGGGTCCAGGTCGCCGATGGGGACCAGGTGCCGGGGCGAGTCCACCAGCAGGTGCTCGGCGATCGCCCCGGGCGCGCCCAGGCCCGGCGGGACGATGCCCAGCTCCGCCGCGCGCGGGCAGTAGTTCTCCCTGCCCCGGGCGCAGGTGCGGCAGGTGCCGCACCCCCACGGCCCGTACACGACGACGTTCGTGCCGATCTCCAGACCCTGCACGCCCGCGCCGACCGCGGCGACCCGGCCGGCGCCCTCGTGCCCCAGCGTCAGCGGCAGGCCGTAGGTGTACTGCTCGGCGGGCAGGCCCATCACGAAGGCGTCGGAGTGGCACACGCCCGCGGCGGTCACCTCCAGCAGGACCTGCCCCGGCCCCGGTTCGGGCGTGGGCACCTCCACGACCTCCGGTGCCCGGCCGATCTCGCGGTACTGCAGTGCTCGCACGTCCTGCCTCCTCCCGGGGCCGGGACCGTCCCGGCACCCACCCCACCCTCGTCCCTCCCGGCCCGTCCCGCACGGGTCGGGAGTCCCGTCCGCGGTCACCGTGCGCGACCGTCGGGGCCCAGCCGGGTGAAGAGGTGCCCGCCGCGCTGGAGGAGGTGATCCCCCGCTCCGATCACCACCTCGTGACCACCGCCCCGCCCCACCCCCACGAGAGCGACCGGCTCGCCTCCGTGTCCAGCTACCGCTGCGCGGAGTCCGTGGGCGACCCCGCCCTGCAGGCGCTGGTCGAGGCGGCCGCCCGCTCCCTGGGCACGCCGGTGGCGGGCCTGACCCTCATGGGCGAGACCGAGCAGCAGCTCCTCGCCCGGGTGGGCGTGCCGGCGCAGGCGCTGCCCCGGCACCTGTCGCTGTGCACGCACACCGTCTCCGGCGCCCGGCCCGTCGTGGTGGGCGACACCCGCGCCGACACCCGCTTCGCCGACCACCCGCTCGTCGCGGGGGAGCAGCGGGTGCGCGCCTACGCGGGCGTGCCGGTCTTCGGGCGCGACGGGCTGCCCGTGGGCTCGCTGTGCGTGGTGGACGTGCGCACCCGCGACTTCGGCGCCGCCGACGTCGCCCTCCTGGAGCAGCTGGCGCGCGCCGCGGCGGGCCTGCTGGAGCTGCACCGCCACGACGCGGGCGCGGGGCTGGCCGGCCGCGACGTCCTCGCCGAGAGCCTGCGGCTGCGCCGCGCCGTCGAGGACGGCGAGCTGCGCGTGCACTACCAGCCGGTCGTGGACCTGCGCACCGGGCGGGTGGCCGCGGTGGAGGCGCTGGTGCGCTGGCAGCACCCCGCCGAGGGGCTGCTGCCCCCGGGCCGGTTCGTGCCGGTGGCCGAGGCCAGCGACCTCGTCGTCGCGCTGGGTCGCCACGTCCTCACCGAGGCGTGCCGGCAGGTGGCCGCCTGGCGCGCGGCGGGACCGGCCACCGCGGGCCTGCGCCTGGCCGTGAACGCGTCCGGCCGCCAGCTCGCCGAGCCCGGCGTGGTGGGCGCCGTGCAGCACGCCCTGTCCGCCGCCGGGCTGCCCGCGGACGCCCTGACCCTGGAGCTGACCGAGACGGCCCTCGTGCACGGCGCCGACGTGCAGCCCGCGCTGCGGCGGCTGCGCGGGACCGGGGTGCGCCTGGCCCTGGACGACTTCGGCACCGGCTACTCCTCGCTGGCGTATCTGCGCGACTTCCCCGTGGACGAGGTGAAGGTCGACCGCTGCTTCACCGCGGGCCTGGGCACCTCGGCCCGCAGCGGCACCATCACCGCCGCCTCCGTCGACCTCGCCCACGAGCTGGGCTGCGAGGTCGTCGTGGAGGGCGTGGAGCACGCCGGGCAGCTGGCGCACGTCGCAGCCCTGGGCGCCCGCTACGCCCAGGGCTACCTGCTGGCCCCGCCCCGCGCCGCCGGCGAGTGCGACCTGACCGCCACCTGGCCGGTGCACGTGGGCACCGCCCGCAGCGCCTGCGCCGCGGCGGCGCGCCACCCGCGCGGCCCCGTCCGTGAACTTCATCACGACGCAGCGTCGTAGACACCCCTGCGGCGCTCGCACCCCGCGGAGCTTGCGACACTGGAGCCCGTGACCGCGTCGACGCCCACCCCGGCGACCCCCGACCGCACCTCCGACGCCCCGGCCTCCGCCGCCCTGTTCGAGCGGGCGAGCGCCGTGGTCCCCGGCGGGGTGAACTCGCCCGTGCGGGCCTTCCGCGCCGTGGGCGGCACCCCCCGCTTCGTGGCCTCCGCGCGCGGGCCGTACCTGCGCGACGCCGACGGCACCGAGCTGGTGGACCTGCTGTGCTCGTGGGGCCCCATGATCCTCGGGCACGCCCACCCCGACGTCCTGGCCGCCGTGCACGCCGCCGCCGAGCACGGCTTCAGCTACGGCACCCCCACCGAGCGGGAGGTCGAGCTGGCCGAGGAGATCGCCGCCCGGGTCGAGCCCGTCGAGCAGGTGCGCCTGGTCAGCTCCGGCACCGAGGCGACGATGAGCGCGATCCGCCTGGCGCGCGGCTTCACCGGCCGCCCCGTCGTGGTGAAGTTCGCCGGGCACTACCACGGGCACGTCGACGCGCTGCTGGCCTCCGCCGGCTCCGGCCTGGCCACGTTCGCGCTGCCCGACACCCCCGGCGTCACCGGCGCCTCCGCCGCCGACACCCTCGTCCTGCCCTACAACGACCCGCAGGCGCTCGCGGAGGTGTTCGCCCGGCACGGCGAGCGCATCGCGTGCGTCATCACCGAGGCCGCCGCCGGCAACATGGGCGTGGTGCCGCCCGCGCCCGGCTTCACCGCCGAGCTGCGCCGGCTGACCCGCGAGCACGGCGCCCTGCTGGTCTCCGACGAGGTCATGACCGGCTTCCGCGTCAGCAGCGCCGGCTGGTACGGGTACGAGGGCCTGGGGCCGGAGCACGCCCCGGACCTGCTGACCTTCGGCAAGGTCATGGGCGGCGGCTTCCCCGCGGCCGCGTTCGGCGGGCGCGCCGACGTCATGGCCCACCTCGCCCCCGCCGGCCCCGTCTACCAGGCGGGCACCCTGTCCGGGAACCCGGTCGCGACCGCCGCCGGCCTGGCCACGCTGCGCGCCTGCACCGCCGAGGTGTACGCGGCGGTCGAGCGCAACGCCCGCACCGTGCGCGAGGCCGCGAGCGCGGCGCTGTCGGCCGCCGGCGTGCCGCACCTGGTGAACACCGCCGGCAGCATGTTCAGCGTCTTCTTCACGCAGCTGGACGCGGTGCGCGACTACGACGACGCCCGGCAGCAGGACCTCGGCGCGTTCCGCGCCTTCTTCCACGCGATGCTCTCGCGCGGCGTGCACCTGCCGCCCAGCGCGTTCGAGGCCTGGTTCCTGTCCGCCGCCCACGACGAGGAGGCGCTCGGGCGCGTCCTGGACGCCCTGCCGCACGCGGCGCGCGCCGCCGCCGAGGGGGCCGGGTCGCTGTGAGCGTTCCCCCCGTCACCGGCTCCGGCGTCGAGCCCGGGCCGCGCACCGAGCCCGGCGACGAGCCCCGCGCCCACGGTGCGGGTGCCCCCGGCGGCGTCCGCACCGTGGTGCACCTCGTGCGGCACGGGGAGGTCCACAACCCCGAGCGCCTGCTGTACGGCCGGCTGCCCGGGTACCGGCTGTCCGAGCGCGGGCAGGCGATGGCCGCGCGCCTGGCCCTGCACTTCTCCACCCGCGACGTCGCCTCCGTCACGGCCTCGCCGCTGCAGCGCGCGCAGGAGACGGCCACCCCCGTCGCCGAGGCGTTCGGGCTGCCGCTGGGCACCGAGCCGCGGATCATCGAGGCCGGCAACAGCTTCGAGGGCCGCCGCGTCACCACCGGGACCGGCTCGATCCGCGACCCGCGGGTGTGGCCGCGGCTGTGGAACCCGCTGCGGCCCAGCTGGGGCGAGCCGTACGAGGAGCAGGCCGCCCGGATGGTCGCCACCGTGCGCGACGCGCGCGACGCCTTCCCCGGCCGCGAGTCCGTCCTGGTCAGCCACCAGCTGCCGGTGTGGGTGACGCGGCTGCGCGCCGAGCACCGCCCCCTGTGGCACGACCCCCGCAAGCGGCAGTGCGCGCTGGGCTCGGTGACGTCGCTCGAGTTCGCCGGGCGCCGCCTGGTGTCGGTGACGTACAGCGAGCCGTGCGCCGACCTGCTCGTGGGCGCCGACCCGGTGCCGGGCGCCTGATGGGCGCCGCCCCCGCGCACCCCGTGCGCCTCCCGCACGCCCTCCGCCGCCGGCGTGCGCTCGCGGCGGTGCTGCTCGCCGCGGCCACCGTGTCCGCCTGCGGCGGCGACGGCGACGGCCTGCCCGATGCGCAGGGCCAGAACTGGATCGCGGGCGACGGCACCGTCGCGCAGACCCCGCCCGGCGAGCGCGGCGAGCCGATCACCTTCACCGGCGAGACGATCGACGGCGGCACGATCGACCTGGCGGAGCTGCGCGGGCAGATCGTCCTGCTCAACACCTGGTTCGCGGCCTGCGGCCCCTGCCGCGAGGAGGCCGACGACCTGCAGCAGGTGTGGGAGGAGTACTCCCAGCGCGGCGTGCAGTTCGTGGGGATCAACACCTACGACACCGCCGCCGTCGCCGAGTCCTTCAACCGCAGCCACGGCATCACCTACCCCAGCGTCCTGGACGCCGCCTCCGGCGAGGCCGTGCTCGCGCTGCGCGGCGTCGCCCCGCAGGCGACGCCCACCACGATCGTGCTGGACACCGAGGGCCGGGTCGCGGCCCGCGTGTCCGGGCCGGCGGACGCCACCACCTTCGCCGGCCTGCTCGACGACGCCGGTGCCGCGCCCGCCCCGGCCGAGGGGGCGGCGCCGGACCCGGCCGGCACGGCGGCGGCGGCGTGACCGGCGACCTGCAGCAGGCCGTCGCGGTCGGCCCGCTGCTGCTGGCGGTGCCGCTGGCGGCGCTCGCCGGGCTGGTCTCCTTCCTCTCGCCGTGCGTGCTGCCGCTCGTGCCGGGGTTCCTCGGCTACGTCACCGGCCTGTCCGGCGAGGACCTGGCCCGCCAGCGGCGCGGGCGGATGGTGGCCGGGGCGGTGCTGTTCGTCCTGGGGTTCTCCGTGGTGTTCGTCCTGGTGAACTTCACCGTCGGCAGCCTCGGGGACGCCCTCGTGGAGCACCGGGTCCCGCTGCAGCGCGTCCTCGGCGTGCTCGTCGTCGGGCTCGGCGCGCTGGTGATCGCCGCACCGCTGTGGGCGCAGCGCGAGCTGAAGCCGCGCTGGCGCCCGCGCGCCGGGCTGCTCGGCGCACCGCTGCTGGGCGTCGTCTTCAGCCTCGGGTGGACGCCCTGCATCGGGCCCATCTTCGCCGCCATCACCGCCCTGAGCTGGCAGAGCGGCGGTGCCGGGCGCGCCACCGGCCTGGCCGTCGCCTACTGCCTGGGCCTGGGGCTGCCGTTCGTCCTCGTCGCCCTGGGGTACGAGCGGGGGGTGCGCGCGCTCGGCGTGCTGCGCCGGCACACCCGCGCCGTGAACGTCTTCGGCGGGGTGCTGCTCGTCGTGGTGGGCCTGCTGCTCGTCACGGACGGCTTCAACGTGGTCCTGGGCTGGCTGCGCGGGCCCATCGGGAACTTCGAGACGGTGATCTGAGGCTCATGGCCGGCACGGACGAGACGCACCTGGACGACCTGCGCGACGAGTACCGCGACGCGCAGCCGCCCGCCGCGCCCGCCGCCCGCGCGCGCCGGGACCGGCCGGCGGCCCCGCAGGCGGCGCCGCTGACCCCGCTGGAGTTCGCCCGCTACTGCTGGCGGCAGCTGACCAGCATGCGCACCGCGCTGTTCCTGCTGATGCTGCTGGCCGTCGCCGCCGTGCCGGGCTCCACGTTCCCGCAGGAGAACAACGACCCCGCCGGCGTGGCGCAGTGGGTGGCCGACCACCCCACCGCCGGGCCCTGGGTGGAGCGCCTGCAGGGCTTCAGCGTGTACTCCTCGGTCTGGTTCTCGGCGATCTACCTGCTGCTGTTCATCTCCCTCATCGGCTGCGTCGTGCCGCGGGTGGCCGTGCACGCCCGGGCGCTGCGCTCGAAGCCGCCGCGCACCCCCGCCCGGCTCGAGCGGCTGCCCGAGCACCGCGAGGCCCACCTCGACGCGGGCCCGCAGCAGGTGCTCGACGCCGCCCGCACCGTCCTGCGCGGCCGCCGGTTCCGCGTCGAGGTGCGCCCGGACGGCCCGGACCCCGCGCACGGTGGCTCGGTGGCCGCCGAGCGCGGCCACCACCGCGAGACCGGCAACCTGCTGTTCCACCTGTCCCTGCTGGGGCTGCTGATCGCGGTGGCGTCCAGCTCGCTGTTCTCCTACTCCGGCCAGCGCCTGGTCGTGGAGGGCGGGACGGCGGTCGGCACCACCTTCGACAGCTTCTCCAGCGGCGTCGGCTCCGACGTGGGCGACGTGCCGCCGTTCTCGCTGCGGCTGAACTCCATGGACGTCGCCTTCGAGGCGCAGCAGACCTCCAAGATCGGCGAGCCGCGCCGGTTCGCCGCCGACGTCACGATCACCGACGCCCCCGGCGAGGAGCCGCGCGAGGAGACCATCCGGGTCAACCACCCCGCCAAGGTCGACGGCACCCAGATCTCGCTGTCGGGGAACGGCTACGCCCCCGTCATCGTCGTGCGCGACGGGCAGGGGAACGTCGTGCAGGACGGCGCGACGCCGTTCCTGCCGCAGACCGGCAACTACGACTCCACCGGCGTGGTGAAGGTGCCCGACGCCGTGGACGCCGACGGCGACCCCGTGCAGATCGGCCTGTCGGGGGTCTTCCTGCCCTCGGCGACCGTCGACGCCACCGGCTCGCCGGTCTCCGGCTTCCCCGACCTGGCCAACCCGGTCCTGGTCATGCAGGCCTACACCGGCGACCTGGGCCTGGACGACGGCGTGCCGCAGAACGTCTACGAACTCGCCGACGAGGGCCTGACCCAGGTCCTCGACGAGGAGGGGCGCCCCTTCGCGATCCGGCTGCGCCCCGGGGAGACCGTGGAGCTGCCCGACGGGCTGGGGACGGTGTCGCTGGAGGGCGTGCAGCGCTACGCCTCCTTCGACGTGCGCTCCACGCCCGGGCAGAGCGCCGCGCTGGTGTTCTCCCTGCTGGGCACCACCGGGCTGGTCCTGTCGCTGTTCCTGCCGCGCCGGCGCCTGTGGGTGCGGGTGGCCCCGGCCGCCGGCGGTGGGGGCAGCCGCGTGCAGGTCGCCGGCCTGGCGCGCGGCGACGACGCCGGCCTGGCCTTCGAGGTGGACGGCGCGCTGGAGCGGCTGCGCACGGCGGTCGGGGCGCCCGAGCCGTCGCCGCCGCCCGCCGCGGTGGGCGACGATGGGCACGAGCACCAGCGCGACGACGATCGCGACGAGCGCGAGGCGCGGGCAGGGGCCCGCGCGGAGGAGGGACGATGACCGTCGACCAGAGCGTCGCGCAGGTCGGCAACCTGCTGCTGTACTCGGCGATGACGGCCTACCTGGGGTCGTTCATCGCCTACGCGGCCGACCTGGCCGAGGGCGGCAAGGAGATCAAGGCCCGGGAGGGCCGCCGTGCCGCCGCCACCGCCGCCGGGGGTGGGGCCGGGGCCGTCCTGACGAAGCCGTCCGCGCCGCCGCACCGCCGTCGTCGCGCCGCGGCCGTGGGCACGTCGCTGTTCGCGGCGGCGGCGCTGCTGCACCTGGGCTCGGTGGTGGCCCGCGCCGTCTCGGTGCACCGGGTGCCGTGGGGCAACATGTTCGAGTTCGCGCTCACCGGTTCCCTGGTGGTCGCGGTCGGCTACCTCGTGGCCGTCGTGCGGGCCTCCCGCGCGGGCCTGGGCGGTGGCCGCGACGCCCGCTACCTGGGCACGTTCGTCGCCGGGCCCGTCCTGGCCACGCTCGGCATCGCGCTGCGCAGCTTCTACGTCGAGGCGTCCCAGCTCGTGCCGGCCCTCGACAGCGTCTGGCTGATCATCCACGTCTTCGTGGCCATCCTCGCCACCGCGCTGTCCACGCTGGGTTTCTCCGCGACCGTGCTGCAGCTGACCCAGGAGAAGCGCGACCGCGTCCGGGCCGCCGGCAAGCACCCCGGCGGTGCCTTCATGGACGCCCTGCCCGGCGCGGTGGAGCTGGAGCGCACCGCGTTCCGGCTCAACGCGGTGGCCTTCGTGATGTGGACGTTCACCCTCATCGCCGGCGCGGTGTGGGCGCAGGTGGCCTGGAACCGCTACTGGAACTGGGACTCCAAGGAGGTGTGGACGTTCATCATCTGGGTCGTCTACGCCTGCTACCTGCACGCCCGCGCCACGCGCGGCTGGGACGGGCGCCGTGCCGCGTGGCTGTCGGTCCTCGGCTTCGCGTGCATGCTGTTCAACTACCTCGTGGTGAACATCTTCTTCCCCGGCCTGCACTCGTACGCGGGGGTGTGACGTGGGTCCTGCGCTGAAGTACACCGTGATGCGGCTGGGCATCTTCGTGCTCTGCCTGGTCGTCCTGAGCGCCCTGGGCGCGCGCGGCTGGCTGGCCCTGGCCGTGGCCGCCGTGCTGTCGGTCCTGCTGTCGCTGCTGCTGCTGCGGCGCCAGCGCGAGGAGATGGCCGCGCGGCTGCAGCAGCGCGTCGAGGGACGCCTGCAGGGCGAGCAGCAGCGCCGCCCCGGGGCGACGTCCGCCCGGGCGAAGTCCCGCTTCGCCCGGGGCGTGGAGGCCGACAACGCCGCGGAGGACGACCCCCGCTGAGGCCGCCCCGCCCTTCCCGCGGGAGCACCGCGGCACGGGGCGGGGTCAGTGCAGCGGCAGGTTCGGCAGCAGCTCCGGGTGCTGGCGGTCCAGCTCGCGCAGGTCCACCACCCGCGGCACCGCCGGCGTCTCCCCGGCCGCCTCGGCCTCGTCGGCCGCCCGCACCAGCACCTCCAGCACCCGGCGCACCAGCACCGGCTCCTCCGCCGTCGTGGCGCCCGCCTTCGCCAGGACCTCCTCGTCGCACGTCACCACGTGCTCCGAGCTCGCGCCCCGGGCCGTCGTCAGCGTCGCCGCGTAGCGGTGCTCCCCGTCTGCCTGAACGTCCACCGCACCCATGCGGCGCACCATGGCAGACGGCGCGGCGGGCCGCTCGTCAGAGCGCCAGGCCCACGGCCAGCAGCGCCCCGACGGCCAGTTCCAGCAGGCCCGTGTCCTTCAGCACCGGGATCAGGTCGCGGCCCGCCGCACCGCCCAGGACCGTGCGCAGCGGCCGCAGCGCCAGCGGCGCGGCCAGCAGCACCAGCAGCGACCACGGGTGCCACGGGGCGGTCACCAGCGCCGCGGCGAACCCCCCGGCGACCAGCGCGGCGAACAGCGGGCGGCTGCGGTGCTCCCCGATGCGCACGGCCAGGGTGCGCTTGCCCGCCACCGCGTCGGTGGGCACGTCGCGCAGGTTGTTCGCCACGAGGATCGCGCACGCCAGGAAACCCACGCAGAACGCCCCGGCCACCGCCTCGCCGCCCACCCGGTCGGCCTGCACGTACGTGGTGCCCAGCACCGCGACCAGGCCGAAGAAGACGAAGACGAAGACCTCGCCCAGCCCCGCGTACCCGTAGGGGCGCTCGCCGCCCGTGTAGTACCAGGCCGCCGCCACCGACGCCGCGCCCACCAGCAGCAGCCACCAGTGCTCCGACAGGGCCACCACCGCCAGCCCGGCCAGCGCCGCCACGGCGAAGCAGGCGAACGCCGCGTCGCGCACCGTGCGCGGCTCGGCGGCGCCGGAACCCACCAGCCGGAACGGGCCCACCCGGTCGGTGTCGGTGCCGCGCACGCCGTCGGAGTAGTCGTTGGCGTAGTTGACGCCCACCTGCAGCGCCAGGGCCACCACGAGCGCCAGCGCGGCCGGCACCCACGACACCCCGCCCGCGGCGGCCGCGGCGCCCGTGCCGACCAGCACGGGGGTCAGCGCCGCCGGCAGCGTGCGCGGGCGGGCCGCCGACACCCACTGCGCGGCGGTCGGGTGGTGCGGCGCCGGCGAGGCGGAGGACGGCAGGGGTTCGGCGGGGTCGGGCACGACCGTCCATGGTGCCAACCGCCTGCGGCGCCCACCGCCGCGGGTCCCGGGGTCGGCTCGGGTGCCGGGTCCGGGGGGGGGGGGGGGGGTCAGATACCGCGCAGGAAGTCCTCGTCGTCGTCGGGCCCCTTGGGCCCGGGGCGCCGGCCCGGGGGCGTGCGGCGCCCGGGGACGCCCGCGACCGGCCGGCCGGCGAGCAGGTAGGCCGCGGCCCCGAGCAGGGGGAGGAACAGCACCGCCAGCAGCCAGCCCCAGCGCGGCAGGGCCCGGACCTCGCCGGCGTCGGCCTGGGCGATGCTCACGACGCAGTAGACGGTCAGGCCCAGGGCGAGGAGCACCGGCAGGACGCTGCGCACCGTCGCACACCTCCTCGATCCGGTCCGGCTCCGCCGCCGGTCCCCACTTCACGACGAACGGCGTCCGGGCGCGGTTCCCCGCCCCGCTCAGCGCGGGCCGGGGCGGCCCGCCAGGGTCCGCAGCGCCGCCCGGTCCGGCTTGCCCGGCCCGCGCAGCGGAAGGGCGTCCAGCAGGAGCAGCTGGCGGGGCGCGGCGTGCGGGGCGACGCGCTCGCGCACCGCTGCCCGCAGCTGCTCCAGGGTCGGTGCCGCCCCGGCGGCGGGCACGACCGCGGCCACGACCCGTTCGCCCCACTCGGGGTCGGCCACGCCGACGACGACGGCCTCGGCGACCCCCGGCACCGCGGCGAGGGCGTCCTCCACGAGGCCGGGGGCGACCTTCAGCCCGCCGGTGGTGATGAGGTCGTCCAGCCGGCCGGTCACCCGCACCAGGGGCCCCGCGGCGTCGCGGGTCAGCACGGCCGCGTCGTCGGTGCGGAAGGTGCGGGGGCCGCCGGGGGCGGTGCGGAACGCGGGGTGCCGCGGCAGGCCGCGGTAGCCGCGGGCGACGACGGGGCCGGTCAGGGTGAGGCGGCCGTCGTCCTCCAGGGCCGCACAGGTCCCGTCCAGGGGGCGGCCGTCGTACACGCACCCGCCGCAGGTCTCGGACATCCCGTAGGTGGTGACGACCGGCACGCCGGCGGCGCGGGCGCGCGCCAGCAGGGGGGCGGGGGTGGCGGCGGCGCCGACGAGGACGGCGGTGTGGGCGGCGAGCGCCGCGGTGGCCTCCGCCCCGGCGTCGAGGAGCCGCACGAGCTGGGTGGGCACCAGGGAGGTCAGCAACCGCGGCGCGGTGGCGGCGGCGGTGGCGGCGGTGAAGGCGGCCGGGTCGAACCCGCCGGTGGTGTCGACGACGACGGGCTCGGTGCCGGCGCGCACCGAGCGCAGCAGCACCTGCAGGCCGGCGACGTGGTGGGCGGGCAGCGCCAGCACCCACTGCTCGCGACCGCTGCCGCTGCTGGTGCCGCGGCCGGGCTCGCTGAGCCGGCGGGCGGTGGCGTCGGCGGAGGCGCGCAGCGCGCCGGCGCTCAGCAGGGCGCCCTTGGGGGTGCCGGTGGACCCGGAGGTGGCCACGACGAACGCCGTGGGGTCGCCCGGGTCGTCCTCACCGGGACCGAGCGGCTCGCCGGTGCGCAGCGCGGGGTGCGGGGCGCCGCCCTCGGCGTGCGGGTGCCAGGCGGTGCCGGAGCGGCCGGCCAGGGCTTCGGCGAGGACGGGCAGCAGCTCCAGCACGCGCCGGCCGGCGGGCACCGGCAGCGCGTGCAGCGGCCGGGCCGGGGCGGGGGAGGGCACCGGGGGAGCGTAGGCCGCTCCTCCGCCCCCGGAGGCACCGGCAGCGGTGCCGGAACGGAGGCGACCACCAGTGGTGGGAGAATCACGATGCGTCCGGGTCGTGGGAACGCGCAGCCGCCGCGTTGCTCCACACGCGCGAACCGTGCGACGGATCGCCTCATCGTGGGTGACCATTCGTGACCGGAGTGTCAGGATGGCCCCGCTCGTGCCGGGGAGGGGGGATGACGGTGAGCAGCACCGTTCCGGACCGGCGACCCGTCGCCAGCGTCGTCTACGACGGTGCGGTCGCGCTCGCCGCCGTCTGCACCACCGTCGCCGCCGCGATCGCCTTCGCCCGCGGCGCCGACGGCGACGCGCTGCGCCACCTCGGCTGGAGCCTGCTCATCGGCTTCCCCCTCGTGCAGCTGATGACCCGCTTCCCCTTCCAGGTGAACACCAAGCACGCCGGTGTCGAGGTCCAGTTCGACGTGGGCGTCCTGGTGTTCCTGCTCTGCTTCGCGCCGACCTGGACGGCCACGCTCGCCTGGGCGCTGTGCGTGATCCCCACCAACCTCCTGCAGCGCAAGAGCTGGGTCAGCCGCGTCTACAACGCCTCCATCGGCGTCCTGTTCGCCCCCGTCGCCGTGGCCGTGCTGCACCTGCTGGGCGCCGACGGCGGGGGGCGGGCCGTCGCCCTGAGCGGCGGCCCGTCCGAGCTGCTCAGCGTCGCCGCCGCCGTTTTCGCCGTCTTCGCCGTCGACCTGCTCGTCTCCGCAGTCTCCGTCGCCGTGCAGGAACGCACGAGCGTGCGGGCCGAGCTCGCCCACGCCGGCACGTGGCTCGCCGCGGGCGCCGCCCTGGCCGTCGGCGCCGTCGGCTACCTCGGCGGCCTCGTCGAGGAGCGCATGACGCCGTGGGCCGCCGGGCTGCTCGTCGTGCCCATGGTCGTCACCCTCATCGCCACCCGCGCCATGCGCACCACCCGCGACGTCGCCCGCCGCACCGAGGCCCTCTTCGAGGCCGCCACCGCCCTGCACACCCAGGGCCGGCGCGCCGACCTGGCCCGGGCGCTGGCCAAGCACGCCCGCATGGTCGCCGGCACGCCCGCCGCCACCGTCCGCTCCGTCGGCCCCGGCGAGGGGGAGATCGGCGTGCCCGTCGTCGCCGGCGACGGCCACGTCCTCTACGTCACCGCCCCCCAGCGGCGTGACGCCGCCCAGCGCGCCGCCGACGAGAAGGCCCTCGAAGCCCTCGCCTCCGTCGGCGAGGCCGCGTTCTTCCGCGTCGGCGCCAACGAGGAGATGCACGGCCTGGCCCGCCGCGACGTCGTCACGGGCCTGCCCAACCGCCTGCAGTTCTCCGAGCGCCTCGCCCTCGAGCTGGACCGCGCCCGCGAGAGCGAGCGCCTCGACCAGCTCGTCGTGCTCTACCTCGACCTCGACGGCTTCAAGGGCGTCAACGACCGCTTCGGCCACGAGGCCGGCGACGAGCTCCTCCGGCTCGTCGGTGCCCGCCTGCGCGACACCCTGCGCGGCGGCAGCACCGTCGCCCGCCTCGGCGGCGACGAGTTCGCCGTCCTGGCCCCGCAGTGCCCCGACGTCGAGGGCCTGTGCCGGCGGGTGCTCGCCGCGCTGCGCGTCGAGGTGCGCATGCGCGGGCACGTCGTGCGCGCCCAGGGCAGCATCGGCTGCGCCCGCGCCCGCCCCGGCGACGACGTGGGGACCCTCCTGCGCAACGCGGACACCGCGATGTACCGGGCCAAGGCCACCGGCAAGAACCGCTGGGTCGAGTTCCGCCCCGAGCTGCTGGAGGAGGAGATCGCCCGCCTGCAGGTCATCGAGGACCTCCAGCAGGCCCCCGCCGAGGCGTTCGTCGTGCACTACCAGCCCATCGTGGACCTCGCGACGTCCGAGGTCGTCGCCATGGAGGCCCTCGTGCGGTGGCGCCGCGACCGCGGCGACGAGCCCCTCGTGGGGCCCGAGGAGTTCATCGGCCTCGCCGAGCGCTCCGGGACCGTCGTCGGCATCGGCGACGCCGTCCTGCGCACCGTCGCCGGCGACGCCGCCGCCGTCCAGCTGCGCGCCGGGCGCCGCATCGACCTCATGGTCAACGTCTCCCCGGTGCAGCTGCGCCACCCGGACTTCACCACCCGCGTCGCCGCCGCGGTCCGGCAGGCCGCCGCCGCCGGCAGCCGACTGCACCTCGAGATGACCGAGAACGTCATGATCGACGACGACACCGTCGAGGTGCTGCGCGACCTCGCCGACACCGGCGCGCTGCTGACGATCGACGACTTCGGCACCGGGTTCTCCTCCCTCGGCTACCTGCGCCACCGGCCGTTCTCGTCCTTCAAGATCGACCGCAGCTTCGTGCGCGACATCGCCACCGAGCCCACCGCGCGCGCCCTCGTCGACGGCATGGTCAAGATGGGCCAGGCGCTGGGGTTGTCGATCGTCGCCGAGGGCGTCGAGCACGCCGAGCAGGCGCGGATCCTGCGCGAGATGGGGTGCCCGCTCGCCCAGGGGCACCTGTACTGCCGGCCCCTGCCGCTGGAGGAGCTCGGGGAGGTCCTCGGCCGGCCCACCGCCGCGCACCCGCTCATCGCCTGAACCCCGCGCCGGGCCGGCTCAGACCCGGAAGCGCCCCACCGGGTGCCGCACCCGCTGCGCCGCGTCCGCGACCTGGCGCACCGAGGCGTCCGTCTGCTCGGCGCCGGTGTTCGTGCCGTCCGCGATCCGGGCGACCCCGCCCATGGTCCCGGCGATGTCCGCCAGGCTGCTCCGCAGCCGCACGATCGGCCGCATCAGGCGGGTGCCGATCACCCGGGTGGCGGCGCCCGCGGCCCCGAACGCCCCGAGCCCGAGCAGGACGGTGGAGTCGCGCAGCGCGGGACCGTCGATCACGTCGTCGGCCTCCAGGCGGTCGTTGACCTGCTCGCCGGTGCGGCTCGCGTCGAGGGCGGCGGTGCCGAGCGCTCCGCCGAGCGTCGTGTCGAGCAGGTCGGCGCGCGGGTGGGTCACGACGGTCCCCCGGTCGGTCACGAGCGAGGCGTACCCGGTGCCGTGCGGGCGGATGCCGGCCGGGGAACCGGTCAGGGCCGTGAGGCCCAGGTCGACCGTCACCACGCCCGGGAACCGGCCGCTCGAGAGGACCGGGGCGGTGGCGGTCGTCATGAGGACGTCGCCGCCGGAGGTGGGGTGGACGTGGGGCTCGGTGAGCAGCGGATGCCGGGTCTCCTTCGGTGTGAAGCAGCAGTCGGCCACGGACTCGTCGGCGTGGTCGGCGAGCGCGCTCAGCTCCACCTCGTCGCCGGAGCGGGACCATGAGGGGGTGGACCGCCCGCTGGCGTCGGTCCCCGCGGTCCCCGCGAACCGCGCGTCCTCACCGTCGAAGGCCTGCGGCTCCCGGGCCGTGGAGGCGCCGGTGAACTCCGGGTGCGCCTCGAGGGCGGCGCGCACCAGGGCCGTGGCCGCCGGGCGGGCCGCCGGCCGGGGCGCGGGTCAGAAGTACCAGGGGAAGGGCGACCAGTCCGGTTCGCGCTTGCCGAGGAACGCGTCGCGCCCCTCCACGGCCTCGTCGGTCATGTAGGCCAGGCGCGTGGCCTCCCCGGCGAAGACCTGCTGGCCGACCATCCCGTCGTCGACGGCGTTGAAGGCGAACTTCAGCATCCGCTGGGCGGTGGGGGACTTGCCGTTGACCTCGGCGGCCCACTGCAGGGCCGTCTCCTCCAGCTCGGCGTGCGGGACGACGGCGTTGACCATGCCCATCTCGTGCGCCTGCTGGGCGGTGTAGGGGCGGCCGAGGAAGAAGATCTCGCGGGCGAACTTCTGCCCGACCTGGCGGGCGAGGTACGCGGAGCCGTAGCCGGCGTCGAAGGAGCCGACGTCGGCGTCGGTCTGCTTGAAGCGGGCGTGCTCGGCGCTGGCGAGGGTGAGGTCGGCGACGACGTGCAGGGAGTGCCCGCCGCCGGCGGCCCAGCCGGGCACGACGGCGACGACGACCTTCGGCATGAAGCGGATGAGGCGCTGCACCTCCAGCACGTGCAGCCGCCCGCCCTCGGCCTTCGCGCGCGCGGCGTCGACGGTGTCCGCGGTCTCGCCCTCGGCGTACTGGTAGCCGGAGCGGCCGCGGATGCGCTGGTCGCCGCCGGAGCAGAACGCCCAGCCGCCGTCCTTGGGGCTGGGGCCGTTCCCGGTGAGCAGCACGCACCCGACGTCGGGGGTGCGGCGGGCGTGGTCGAGGACGCGGGCGAGCTCGTCGACGGTCCGGGGGCGGAACGCGTTGCGCACCTCGGGCCGGTCGAAGGCGATGCGGACGGTGCCGCGCTCGCGGCCGGGTCGCGTGCAGCGGTGGTAGGTGACGTCGGTGAGGTCCTCGAAGCCGGGCACCTCCGTCCACGCGGAGGGGTCGAAGGTCTCGCTGACTCCGTCGAGGGCGCTCACGTCGGCCGAGGGTAGACGGGGCCGGCGACGTTCGGCGCACCGTGGCCGCCCCATCACGCTGCGGTGAGGAAGAGCGTCGGAACGATGGACGGGGGGGATCGGTTCCGCCGGACAACTTTCGCCGGCGACCCGGAGGTGCCACCCTCCCGGGGTGAACACGGGGGAAACCAGGGGTGAAGCGCCGTGCGGCGCCGGGTCGCCCGGAACGCCGCGCCGCTCGCGCGAGGTCCTGCTGCTGCCCGGCCGGGGGACCGCGGTGCTGCTGCTGGTCGTCGCCGCGCTCAGCGCCGTCAGCCTGCTCAGCCGGGCCGTCACCGGCGCGCCCGCCCTCGACGGCGTGCCCGGCCTGGACAACCTCGAGCGGTGGTTCTACGTCGACCGCGAGGGCGGTGTGCCGGCCTGGTTCAACGCGGTGCTGCTGTTCGTGTGCGCCGAGCGGCTGTGGCACGTCTCGCGCGCCGCGCGCGCCGAGGGCCACCCGCAGCGCCGCTGGCGGCGGCACTGGCTGCTGCTCGCCGTCGCGTTCGGCTACCTCTCGTTCGACGAGATGAGCGCGGTGCACGAGATCGTCATCGGGCCGCTGCGCGAGGGCTTCGGCCTCACCGGGTTCCTCAGCTTCGCCTGGGTGGTGGTGGCGGTGCCGCTGGTGGTGGCGTTCGGCCTGCTGTTCGTGCGGTTCCTCCTCGCGCAGTCGCCGGCCGTGCGGTGGGGCGTGCTGCTGTCCGCGGCCGTCTACCTCGGCGGGGCCGTCGGCGTGGAGGTCCTCAGCGCCGGCGCCTACAGCTCCCTCGGCGAGGACAGCGCCCTCTACGTCCTGGCCGCCGGCGTGGAGGAGGCCCTGGAGATGGCCGGACTGGTCCTCTTCCTCGGCGTGGTCACCACGGTGCTGCACACCGGGCCGGCCGGGCCCGCCGTCGTCACCCTGCCGCGGGACGCGGCGTCGCGGCGCGCGAGCACCACCGGGTGAGCGCCGCGGGCCAGGATGGGGACGTGCCCCCCCTGCCCCCGCTCGCCGACCTCCTCGACGCCGCCCGCGTCGTGCGCCTGCCGCTGCGCACCCGCTTCCGGGGCCTCACCGAGCGCGAGGCGCTGCTGCTGCGCGGGCCCGCCGGGTGGGGCGAGTTCGCCCCCTTCGTCGAGTACGGGCCCGAGGAGTCCGCGCGCTGGCTGGCCGCCGGGGTCGAGGCCGCCTGGAGCGGGTTCCCCGCGCCGCGCCGCGGGCGCGTCGAGGTCAACGCCACCGTCCCCGCCGTGCCCGCCGCCGACGTGCCCGCCGTCCTGGCGCGCTTCCCCGGCTGCCGCACCGCGAAGGTCAAGGTCGCCGAGCGCGGCCAGCGGCTGGCGGACGACGTCGCCCGCGTGCGCGCCGTGCGCGACGCCCTCGGCCCCGGCGGGAGGGTGCGGGTCGACGCCAACGCCGGCTGGGGCCTGGACGAGGCCGAGCGCGCACTGGCGGTGCTGGGGGAGAGCGGGCTGGAGTACGCCGAGCAGCCCTGCGCCACCCTGGAGGAGATGGCGCTGCTGCGCCGCCGCCTGGCCCGCGCCGGCACGCCCGTGCCCCTGGCCGCCGACGAGAGCGTGCGCAAGGCCGAGGACCCGCTGAGGGTGGCGGGGCTGGAGGCCGCCGACGTCGTCGTGCTGAAGGTGGCCCCGCTGTCGGGCGTGCGCCCGGCGCTGCGCGTGGCCGCGGCGTGCGGGCTGCCCGTGGTCGTCTCCAGCGCCCTGGACACCTCGGTGGGCCTGGCCGCCGGGACCGCGCTGGCCGCCGCGCTGCCGGAGCTGCCGTTCGCGTGCGGGCTGGGCACCGGCGCGCTGCTCACCGCCGACGTCACCGCGGAACCGCTGCTGCCGGTCGACGGCGCCCTGCCCGTGGGCCCGGCGCGCGCCGACGAGGACCTCCTGGAGCGGTACCGCGCGCCCGCCGACCGCGAGGCGTGGTGGCGCGAGCGGCTGCGAGCCTGCCACGACGTCCTGCGCGACGTCCTCAGCGGGGCGCCGGGCGCACCAGGTTCGTGATCCGCGCCGTGCACAGCCGCCGGCCGGCCTCGTCGGTGACGACGACCTCGTGGCTGCACAGCGTGCGCCCGAGCGAGATGGCCGTCGCGGTGCCCGTCACCCGCCCCGAGGAGACCGGGCGGTGGTGGGTGGCGTTGATGTCGGTGCCCAGCGCCTGACCGCCCGGCCACACGTGCAGGAACGCCCCGATCGACCCCAGCGTCTCGGCCAGCACGCAGCTCGCCCCGCCGTGCAGCAGGCCCGCGACCTGCGTGTTGCCCTCCACCGGCATCGTCGCCACCAGCCGCTCGGGAGCGGCCTCGACGAACTCGATGCCCATCCGCTCCACCAGGCCGCCGGACGGGAAGACCGCCAGCAGCTCCTCCAGGGACGGCAGGGACCGGGTGCTCTCGCTCACACCCGGAGGCTGCCACACGCCCCGCGGCGCGTGGCACCGGCCGGCAGGGGGTCAAATGGAGGGGTGAACCCCTCGACCGCGCTCGCGACGGTCCTCGTCGACGCGCTGGTCTCGCTGGGCCTGCGCCACCTGGTCCTCTCGCCCGGCTCGCGCAGCGCGCCGCTGGCCTACGCGGCCGCCGGGGCCGCCGATGCCGGGCGCCTGGAGCTGCACGTGCGGGTCGACGAGCGCAGCGCCGGCTTCCTCGCCCTGGGCCTGGCCCGCGGTGCGCTCACCCGCGGCGAGGACCCCCTGGTGGCCGTCGTCACCACCAGCGGCACCGCCGTGGCCAACCTGCACCCGGCCGTGCTGGAGGCCTCCCACGCGGGCGTGCCCCTGCTGGTGCTGTCCGCGGACCGCCCCCACGAGCTGCGCGGTTCCGGCGCCAGCCAGACCGCCGACGCCCAGGCCCGCCTCTTCCTGCCCTCGGTGCGCTTCTCCGCCGACGTGCCCGCCCCCGCCGACCCGGACCGGCAGGCGCCGGCGTGGCGCTCCGTGGTGGCGCGCGCCGCCGCCGCCGCCCGCGGCGCCCGCGGTGGGGGCGCCGGCCCGGCGCACGTGAACGTCGCCTTCGCCGACCCGCTGACGCCCTCGCCGGGTGCGGCACCGGGCGGGTCGGCCGGCCTGGCGCGCGTGGCGACCGTGCCACTGCCGCCGCCCGCGATGCTGCCGCGCGGCCCGCGCACCGTCGTGCTCGCCGGCGACGCCCCGCACGCGTCGGTGGGCGCCGCGGCTCGCGAGCTCGCCGAGGGGGCGGGCTGGCCGCTGCTGGCCGAGCCCAGCTCGGGCGCCCGCGGCGGGCCGCAGGCCGTCGGGCCGTACCGGCTGCT
Source organism: Kineococcus esterisolvens (assembly GCF_050871405.1). Lineage (NCBI taxonomy): Bacteria > Bacillati > Actinomycetota > Actinomycetes > Kineosporiales > Kineosporiaceae > Kineococcus > Kineococcus esterisolvens. The sequence goes on along the minus strand of NZ_JBJLRI010000003.1, from coordinate 27,824 downwards.
GCTGGGCGCGTGCGACGCCGAGGGCCCGCTGGACGCGGCCGAGCGCGTCGTCGTGTTCGGCCACCCCACGCTGTCGCGGCCGGTGACGCGGTTGCTGGCCCGCGACGACGTCGAGCTCGTCGTCGTCAGCGCGTCCGGGACGTGGCCGGACGCGGGGTTCCGCGCCTCGGCGGTGCTGCCCGCCGCGACCGTCGCCGCCCCCGCCGGCGGGGCGGAGCTGGAGTTCTCGGCCCGGTGGGCCCGGGCGGCGAAGCTGGCGCAGGACGCCGTCGACGCGCTGCTGGACGCCGAGGCGGCGGCCGGGGTCCTCAGCGGGCCGTGGGCGGCGCGCGCGGCGGTGCGGGCGTGCGCGGCGGACGGGGCGGCGTTCGTGGTGGCCGCCAGCAACCCGGTGCGCGACGCGGACCTCGCCACCCGCCCGGCGGGCGTGCCGACGGTGTCCAACCGCGGCCTGGCCGGCATCGACGGCACCCTGGCGACCGCCTCCGGGGTGGCGCTGGCCCGCGGCGGCGGCGGCGCCCGCCTGCTGGTGGGGGACCTGGCGTTCTTGCACGACGCGAACGCGCTGCTGCCGGTGCCGGGGGAGGCCCGGCCGGACCTGACCGTGGTGCTCGTCAACGACGACGGCGGCGGCATCTTCGAGACCCTGGAGCACGCCTCCTCGGTCTCGCGCAGCACCTTCGAGCGGGTGGTGGCGACCCCGCACGGGGTGGACGTGGCGGCGCTGTGCGCGGCCACGCACGTGCCGCACGAGCGTCCCGCGACGCCCGCGGCGGCCGCCGCGGCGATCGCCGCACCCCCGGAGGGGCTGCGCGTGGTGGAGCTGCGGGTGCCGCGCGCGCAGGTCGCCGACCGGGCGCGGCGGTTCGCGGACGCGGTGCGCGCGGTCGTCGCCGCGGGCTGAGCGCCCGCCGCCGGGGTTGTCCAGGACCCCACCCCCTCGTACCCTCCCGTCACGTCAGAGGTCGCGCTCCGTAGCGACCCTGCGACGCACCGGGGGAGCGCCATGACCACGTCGGGGACCGCGCCGGGCACCACCGCTCAGGACGGCACGGGGAGCGCGGCGGGGGCCGCCCAGCGGCTCGGCTGGGCCGACGCCGCCAAGGGCGCGGCCATCGCGCTCGTCGTGCTGACCCACGCCACGATGTTCCTGCAGGAGGCCGGGTACGCCACCCCCCACTGGCAGGCGCTGAACAACCTGCTCGCCGGGGCGCGCATGCCCCTGTTCTTCGCGGTCTCGGGCCTCTTCGCCGCCTCGGCGCTGAACGGGTCGTGGCGCCGGGTGCTGCACCGGCGCGTGCTGCCCAACGCGTGGCTGTTCGCGCTCTGGCTCGCGGTGACCACCGCCTTCTTCGCCACGGGCGCCTGGGTGGAGGCCGGCCAGCCCGCCGGCGCGGGCGAGCTCGCCGCGGCGCTGCTGCGCCCGCACACCGAGCTCTGGTACCTGTACGCCCTCGCCGTCTACGCCGTCGTCGCCCGCGCGCTGCGGCCGGTGCCCCCCGCGGTGCAGCTGGCCGCCGCGGCCGCGCTGTCGGTGACCACCAGCGCCGGCCTGACCGCCACCGGCAGCTGGGCCTGGGACGACGTGGCCGCCCATCTCGCGTTCTTCCTCGCCGGCCTGCACGGCCGCCGGGTGCTCGCGTCCGTCGCCGAGGGCGCCGGCGCCGTGCGCACCGCCGGGCTGCTGGCCGCGTTCGCGGTGGTGGGCGGTGCCGTCGGGCTGCTCGACCTGCACCTGGTGCCGGGCCTGCCGCTGCTGCGCGGCGCGCTGGGCGTGCTAGCGGCGGTGGCCGCCTGCGCGCTGCTGGTGCGCCGGTGGCCGCGCACGCCGCTGCGCGCGCTGGGCCGCGCCACCCTGCCCGTGTACCTGACGCACGTGCTGCTCATCGCGGTGCTCACCACGGTGCTGGAGGTGCTGGCGCCGCCGGCGCTGCCGGTGCCGGTGCGGCTGGCGCTGCCGGCCGTGGTCACCCTGGTCGTCGTCCTCGCCGGGGTCGCCGCGCGGCGCCCGCTGGCGCGGGTGCCGGGGCTGCTGGGCCTGCCGGCGTCGCTCGCCGCCCGCTGAGGCGCCCGGCGCCACGGCAGCGACGGGGGTGCGGCACCCGCCTGAGAGGATGGCCGGGTGACTCCCGACGGGCGCGAGCTGGCCGACCTGACGAAGCGCCCCCGGCAGGTGTCGGCGATGTTCGACGACGTCGCCCACCGCTACGACGTCACCAACGACGTGCTCTCCGCCGGGCAGGACCGGCTGTGGCGGCGCGCGGTGGTGCGCGCGGTGGACGCCCGCCCGGGGGAGCGGGTGCTGGACCTGGCGGCGGGCACGGGCACCTCCAGCGAACCGTTCGCCGACCGCGGTGTGCGGGTGGTGCCGTGCGACTTCTCCCTGGGGATGGTGCGCACCGGCAAGCGCCGGCGCCCCGACCTGCCCTTCACGGCGGGGGACGCCACGCGGCTGCCGTTCGCCGACGGCGTCTTCGACGCGGTGACGATCTCCTTCGGCCTGCGCAACGTCGTGGACGTGGACCGCGCGCTGCGGGAGATGGCGCGCGTGGTGCGCCCGGGCGGGCGGCTGGTCGTGTGCGAGTTCTCCACCCCGCCGAACCCGCTGGTGCGCCGCGCGTACGGCACGTACCTGCGCCACGGCCTGCCGCGGGTGGCCAGGCTGGTCAGCTCGCACGGCGACGCGTACGGCTACCTGATGGAGTCCATCGAGGCGTGGCCGGACCAGCGGGCGCTGGCCGCGCGCATCGGCGGCGCCGGGTGGGGGCGCGTGCAGTGGCGGGATCTGTCCGCGGGGGTCGTGGCGCTGCACCGGGCCGTGCGCACGGGGGCCTGAGCAGCGCGAACTACACTCGCAGGGCAGTTCGTGAAGGATTTCACGAGCGAGGACGACGGAGGACCAGGTGGCGGTCGAGACCGGTGGCGCGACCAGCGCCGCCCAGCGCGCGGGCGACGACGCCGACGTCCTCGTCGTCGGCGCCGGCCCGGCCGGTTCCACGCTGGCCCGGTACCTGGCCGTCGCGGGCCGTCGCGTGCTGGTGCTGGAGAAGGGCGCGTTCCCCCGCGAGAAGGTCTGCGGCGACGGGCTGACCCCGCGCGCGAGCCGCGAGGTGGAGCTGCTGGGCCTGCCCACCCCCCGCGAGGACGGCTGGGTCCGCAACAAGGGCCTGCGGCTGATCGGCGGTGGCGTGCGGCTGCAGGTGCCGTGGCCCGAGATCAGCGACTTCCCCCCCTACGGGCTGGTGCACACCCGCTCCCGCTTCGACCAGGCGCTGGCCGAGCACGCCCGCGCCGGCGGCGCGACCGTGCTGGAGCGCACCTCCGTCACCGCGCCGGTCGTGGACGAGCGCACCGGCCACGTCGTGGGCGTGCGCGCCCGCCCGGTGGACGGGAAGGGCCGCCGCGCCGGTGAGGAGCGCGTGTTCCGCGCCCCCGTGGTGGTGGCCGCCGACGGCGTGGGCAGCCGGCTGGCGCTGTCCATGGGCCTGCACCGGCGCGACGACCGGCCCCTCGGCGTGGCGGTGCGCACCTACTTCCGCAGCCCCCGCCACGACGACGACTGGCTGGAGAGCTGGCTGGAGCTGCGCGAGGACGGCGCCCGCGCGAAGGAGCTGCTGCCCGGCTACGGCTGGGTGTTCGGCGTGGGCGACGGCACGAGCAACGTGGGCCTGGGCGTGCTGAAGGCCGACGCCGGCTCCGGGGACGTGGACTACCGCAACCTGCTGCGCCGCTGGCTGTCGTCGCTGCCGCCGGAGTGGTCCTTCGACCCCGACCACCAGGTCGGTGAGGTGCGCGGTGCGGCGCTGCCCATGGCGTTCAACCGCACGCCCCACTACACGCGGGGCCTGCTGCTCGTCGGTGACGCCGGCGGCATGGTGAACCCGTTCAACGGCGAGGGCATCGCCTACGCGATGCAGTCCGCCCGGCTGGCGGCCGAGGTCGTCGACGGGGCGCTGGCCGCACCGCACGCGCGCGGCCGCGAGCGCGCGCTGCACGGCTATCCCGCCGCGGTTCGCGCCCAGCTGGGTGGGTACTACACGCTGGGGCGCGTGTTCGTCTCCCTCATCGGCCACCCGGAGGTCATGCGCGTCGCCACGCGTCACGGCCTGCCGCGGCCCGGGCTCATGAAGCTGGTGGTCAAGCTGCTGGCGAACCTCGCCGACCCCACCTCCGAGGACGTCGCCGACCGCGTCGTCGTGGCGCTGCAGCGGCTGGCCCCCGCCGCGTGAGGGGCCGGCCGTGAGGAGCGAGGCGTGAGGAGCGACGTGACCAGTACCAGGACGAGCACGGGCCTGCCCACCAGCGACACCGGCCTCGAGTCCGCCCTGCGCGAGCGGCTGGAGGTCGTCGAGGAGCGCCTGCGCGACGCCGTGGGCAACACCGACCCGCTGGCCGACGCCGCCTCCCGCCACCTGGTGGAGGCCGGCGGCAAGCGGGTGCGGCCGATGCTGACGCTGCTGGGCGCCCACCTCGGCGACCCCTCCCGCCCGGAGGTCGTGGACGCCGCGGTGGTGGTGGAGCTGACCCACCTGGCCTCGCTGTACCACGACGACGTCATGGACTCCGCGCCCACGCGGCGCGGGGCGCCGGCCGCGCAGCACGTGTGGGGCAACAACGTGGCGATCCTCACCGGCGACCTGCTGTTCGCGCGCGCCTCCAACCTCGTCGCCGGCCTCGGGCCGGAGGCGGTGCGGGTGCAGGCGCAGACGTTCGAGCGGCTGTGCCTGGGGCAGCTGCACGAGACGGTGGGCCCGCGCCCGGGCGAGGACCCGGTGGCGCACCACCTGGACGTGCTCAGCGACAAGACGGCCTCGCTGATCGCCACCGCGGGCCGCTTCGGGGCGCAGTTCGGCGGTGCGCCGCCGGGGGTGGTGCGTGCGATGGTCCGCTACGGCGAGGACGTGGGCGTCGCCTTCCAGCTGGCCGACGACGTCCTGGACCTGACCAGCGACGTGGGCGACTCCGGCAAGCGCCCGGGCACCGACCTGCGCGAGGGCGTGCCCACGCTGCCGGTGCTGCTGGCGCGCCGGGCCGCCGCCGAGGGCGACGCGGACGCGGTGCGCCTGGTGGCGCTGCTGGACTCCGGGCGCCTCGGCGACGACGACGTGCTCGCCGAGGCGGTGGAGGTGCTGCGCGCCCACCCGGTGACGGGGGCCGCGCGGGCCACGGCCCGCGAGTGGGCGGCGCGGGCCGCGGCCCACCTGGCCGACGTGCCGGACGGTGCCGCGCGCCGGGCGCTGCAGACGTACGCGGGCACGGTCGCCGACCGCGTCGGCTGAGCGGGCGCCCGCGGGCGCTGCCCGTCGTCAGCGACGGGGACGCCCCCACCGGCGCGCCGCGGGCACCGGCCGGCGGCGCTGGGCGCGCACGGCGTCGGCGGTGAGCAGCGCCAGCGCCGTCCACACCAGGGCGAACCCCGCCCACCGCGAGGCGGGCATGGTCTCGCCGAGCACCAGCGCGGCGAGGAACTGCAGCACGGGGGTGGAGTACTGCAGGAGCCCGATCGTGGTCAGCGGCACCCGCCCGGCGGCCAGCGCGAACAGCAGCAGCGGGGCCAGCGTGGCGGGCCCGGACAGCACGGTGAGCACCGCGTGGTCGGTGCCGCCGGCGGTGAACGTCGAGCGGCCCGTCGTCCCGATCCAGGTCAGGGCGGCGAGGGCGGGCAGCACCAGCACGCCCGTCTCCACGGTCAGCCCCGTCAGGGGGTCCACCCCCGCGCCGGAGCGGGCCAGGCGGTTCTTCAGCAGCCCGTAGGTGCCGAAGGAGACCGCCAGCGCCAGCGCCATCCACGGCAGCCGCCCCAGGTCGGCGGTGATGACCACGACCGCGGCGGTGCCCACGCCGACCGCGACCCACTGCGTGCGCCGCAGCCGCTCGCGCAGCACCAGCACGCCCAGCAGCACCGTCACCAGCGGGTTGACGAAGTAGCCCAGGGACGCCTCCAGCACGTGCCCGGTGGTCACGGCCAGCCCGTACACGCCCCAGTTCACGGCGATGGCCACGGCGGCCACGGCCAGCAGCCGCAGCTGGGCCGGGGTGCGCAGCACCCGCAGCACCGCCGGCCAGCGGCGCAGCGCCGTCAGCAGCAGCACCGACAGGGCCAGCGACCACACCACCCGCTGGGCGAGCAGCTCCAGCGCCCCGGTGGGCAGCAGGGCGTGGAAGTAGAACGGGAACAGCCCCCACAGCACGTAGGCGCCGGCGCCCGCGAGGACGCCGCTGCGGGCGCTGCGCGCGTCGGCGGCGGTGGTGGCGGGAGCGGTGGGCGGGGGTGCGGAGGGCGGTGCCACACGGGCATGCTGCCGTCCGGCGCGCCACCCGCGTGCCGTTAGGCTTGCCTACGCAGTTCGACAGACGACGTCGAGACGAAGGACACCAGATCCCGTGAGCACCCAGCGTCCGCTGCGCGTGGCCGTCGTCGGAGCCGGACCGGCGGGCATCTACGCCTCGGACATCCTCTCCAAGGCAGACCTGTCGGCGACGGGCTTCGACGGCGTGAGCATCGACCTGATCGAGCGCCTCCCCGCGCCCTTCGGCCTCGTGCGCTACGGCGTGGCCCCCGACCACCCGCGCATCAAGCAGATCGTCGTCGCGCTGGAGAAGGTCCTGGGCCGCGGCGACATCCGCCTGCTCACGAACGTGACCTTCGGCACGGACGTCACGCTGGAGGAGATGCAGCGCCACTACGACGCGGTGGTGTTCTCCACCGGTGCCATCGAGGACGCCCCGCTGAGGGTCCCGGGCGTGGACCTGCCGGAGAGCTACGGCGCCGCCGACTTCGTCTCCTGGTACGACGGGCACCCGGACTACCCGCGCGAGTGGCCCCTGGAGGCCCCCAGCGTCGCCGTCCTGGGTGCCGGCAACGTCGCGCTCGACGTGGCGCGCATGCTCGCCAAGCACGCGGACGACCTGCTGCCCACCGAGATCCCGGACAACGTCTACCAGGGCCTGAAGGCCTCGAAGGTCACCGACGTGCACGTCTTCGCCCGCCGCGGCCCGGCGCAGGCGAAGTTCTCCCCGCTGGAGCTGCGCGAGCTGGGCCACGTGCCCGACGTCGACGTCCTGGTCGACCCGGAGGACTTCGAGTTCGACGAGGGCTCGATGGCCGCCATCGACAAGTCGAACCAGACCAAGCAGGTCGTGAAGACCCTCACGGACTGGACGCTGAAGGAGGGCGACGGCACCGCCTCCCGGCGCATCCACCTGCACTTCCTGCACGCCCCCGTGGAGATCGTCGGCACCGACGGCCACGTCAGCGCGCTGCGCACCGAGCGCACCCGGCTGACGGGCGACGGCACGGTCGAGGGCACCGGCGACGTGCGCACCTGGGACGTGCAGGCCGTCTACCGCGCGGTGGGCTACTTCGGTTCCCCGCTGCCGGGCGTGCCGTTCGACGAGCTCAAGGGCGTCATCTCCAACCACGAGGGCCGCGTGCTGAGTCCCGAGGGCGAGCACCTGCCCGGCGTCTACTGCACCGGCTGGATCAAGCGCGGCCCCGTCGGCCTCATCGGGCACACCAAGTCCGACGCCTCCGAGACGGTCCGCCACCTCGTCTCCGACGCGGCGTCCTTCACGCCCGCTCCCGAGGCGGACCCGCAGGCCGTGCTGGACCTGCTGACCGGCAAGGGCGTGGACGTGCTGACGTGGAACGACTGGGAGCTCCTGGACGCCTACGAGCGGGCGCTGGGTGCGCCGCACGGGCGCGAGCGCGTCAAGGTCGTCTCCCGCGAGGACATGATCCGGTACTCGCGCGAGGTGCTCGCCGAGGCCGCCGCCCGGGAGGCCTGAGTGCGCGTCGTCGTCTGCGTCAAGCACGTCCCCGACGTCCAGTCGGCCCGCTCCTTCCGCGAGGACGGGCTGCTGGCCCGAGGCGGCGAGGACGACACCCTCAACGAGCTCGACGAGGACGCCCTGGAGGCCGCGCTGCGCCTCGTCGAGGCGCAGCCGGTCGCCGAGGGGGAGCAGCCCCACGAGGTGACCGTCCTGACCGCCGGTCCCGCGGCGGCCGTGGAGGCGCTGCGCCGCGGGCTGGCGATGGGCGCCACCGGTGCGGTGCACGTGCGCGACGACGCGATCGCCGGCTCGGACGCGATCGCCACCGCCCGGGTCCTGGCGGCGGCCGTGCGGCACCTGCACGCCGAGCGGCCCGTCGACGTGGTCGTGGCCGGCATGGCGGGCCTGGACGGGCTCACCTCGCTGGTGCCCGCGGCCCTGGCCGCGCTGCTGGACTGGCCGCAGCTCACCCTCGCCGACGAGATCACCGTCGAGGGCGGCACCGTGCGGGTGCGCCGGGAGACCTCCACCGACGTCGAGGTGCTCAGCGCCCCCGCGCCGGCGGTGCTGTCGGTGACCGACCAGGCGTTCCGCGCCCGCTTCCCCGACTTCAGGGGCATCCTCGCCGCGCGCAAGAAGCCGGTCGCGGTGCTCTCGCTGGCCGACCTCGGCGTCGACCCCGCCACCGTCGGGCTCGACGGCTCCGCCACGCGCGTCCTGGAGGCCGCACCGCGCCCCGAGCGCGGCGACCGCGTGCTGGTGACCGGCGGCGCCGAGACGGTGCCGGCCCTCGTGGACTACCTGGTGCGGAAGGGTTTCGCGTGAACCTCCTCGTCCTGCTCGACCACGGCGACGGGCGGCTGCGCCCCACCGCCCTGGAGCTGCTGACCCTGGCCCGCGACGTGCCGGGCGCGCGGGTGCACGCCGTGTGGGTCGGCGCGGCCCCGGGCGAGGAGGCGCGCGCCGCCGTCGCCGCGCACGGTGCCGCCGTGCTGCACCACGTCCTCGTCGAGGGTGCCGACGACCGCCTCACCGCCTCCGTCGTGGACGCCCTCGAGGCCGTGCGCGCCGAGGTGGACGCCCCGCTGCTGCTGGTCGCGTCCACCTTCGAGGGCAAGGAGGTCGCCGCCCGCCTGGCCGGGCGCACCGGCGCGGGCGTCGTCACCGGCGCCGGTGCCCTCGAGCTCGGCGCCGACGGCCGCTTCGTCGCCGGCAAGACCGTCCTGGCCGGCACCTGGACCACCCGCTGCGCCGTCACCGCCCCCTTCGGGGTCGTGGCGCTGGCCCCGAACGCCGTGCAGGCCGCCCCGGTGGACGGCGCCGGTGCCCTGGACGTCGTGGAGCACCGCGTGGCCGCCTCCGCCGCGGCCCGCGCGGTCACCGTCCACTCCCGCGAGCCCCGGCCCACCTCCGACCGCCCGGCGCTGGCCGAGGCGGAGGTCGTCGTCGTCGGCGGTCGCGGCGTGGAGGGCGACTTCTCGCTCGTGGAGGAGCTCGCCGACGTCCTCGGCGGCGCCGTGGGCGCCACCCGCGTGGCCACCGACGAGGGCTGGATCGGGCACGAGGCCCAGGTCGGGCAGACCGGCGTCACCATCAGCCCGCGCCTGTACGTCGGCGCGGGCGTCTCCGGCGCGGTGCACCACCGCGGCGGGATGGCCGCCTCGGTGACCGTCGTGGCCGTCAACAGCGACCCCGACGCGCCGATCTTCGAGTTCGCCGACTACGGGATCGTCGGCGACCTCACCGAGGTCCTGCCCGCGCTGAGCGACGAGATCCGCCGCCGCCGCTCCTGAACCGCGCTGGTTTGCGCGCGGGCGTCGTCGTGCCCTAGGTTTCCGGACGACCATCCAGAGCGGCCGAGAGACCTGGCTCGACGACGCCGCAGCAACCACCCCTCGGGGAAGGTGCTTCCGCCAGGACCGATGGGAGTCCCGGTGAGCTCTGCCCGTGTCCTCGTGCCCTCGAACGTCGACGAGCGCGTCCTGCGCCGTCGCGCTGCGCTCGGCAGCTTCGTCGGCACCACGATCGAGTGGTACGACTACTACCTCTACGGCACGGCGGCCGCCCTGGTGTTCGCCCCGCTGTTCTTCCCGCAGGTCGACGGCGCCGTGGGCGTCATCGCCGCCTTCGCCACCTACGCGGTGGGTTTCGTGGCGCGGCCGCTGGGCGGTGCGGTCGCCGGGCACCTCGGGGACCGTCTGGGGCGCAAGAAGGTCCTGGTCGCCTCCCTGCTGCTGATGGGCGCCTCGACGGCCCTCATCGGCCTGCTGCCCACGTACGCCTCGATCGGCGTCGCGGCACCCGTGCTCCTCGTGACCGCCCGCCTGCTGCAGGGGTTCTCCGCCGGCGGCGAGTGGGGCGGCGCGGTGCTGCTGGCGGTCGAGCACGCCCCGCCGGGACGCCGCGGCCTGTTCGGGGCCGTGCCGCAGATGGGGTCGGCGGCCGGGATGGTGCTGGCGAGCGGGGGTTTCTGGCTGACCCGGACCCTCACCACGCCCGAGCAGTTCCTGTCCTGGGGCTGGCGGGTGCCGTTCCTGGCCAGCGCCGTGCTCGTCGTCGTCGGCCTGGTCATCCGCCTGAAGGTGGCCGACTCGCCGGTGTTCGCCGAGTTGCGGCGCGAGGGCGCCGTCGCCCGCCGCCCGGTCGTCGACGTGCTGCGCGAGGACGCCCGGGGCGTGCTGCTGACCACCGGGATGCGGCTGGGCCAGAACGGCGGGTACGTCCTGTACACGGTGTTCGCCCTGAACTACCTCACCGAGCAGGTCCGCGACGACGGCGGGGACGTCGGCCTGCTCGCCGTGCTCGTCGCCTCGGTGCTGAGCCTGGCCGCCACTCCGCTGTGGGGACTGGCCTCCGACCGGTTCGGCCGCCGCCCGGTGTACCTGTTCGGCGCGGTGCTCACCGCGGTCTTCACGGTGCCGGCGTTCTGGCTGCTGGACACCGGCTCGACGTTGCTGATCGTCGGCGCCGTCGTCGTCGCCGTCAACCTCGGCCACGACAGCATGTACGGCTCGCAGGGCGCGTTCTTCGCCGAGCAGTTCCCCGCCCGCACCCGCTACAGCGGCGCCTCGCTGGGTTACTCCATCGGCGCGGTCCTCGGTGGTGGGCTGACCCCGCTGATCGCCGCGTCGCTGCTGGCCCTGGGCGGCGGCTCGCCCTGGCTGGTCGCCGGGTACCTCAGCCTGCTGGCGGTGCTGACCGCCCTCTCGGCCGCCGCGTCCCCGGAGACCGCCCACCGCCCCCTGGACGCCACCGTCCCGACCCCGGAGAACTCCACCCCGTGAGCACCGCACCGCTGCGCTTGAACGCCTTCGCCATGGCCTGCGTCGGCCACCAGGCCGCCGGGTTGTGGGCGCGTCCGGAGGACCGCAGCGCCGAGTACCGCACCCTCCGGTACTGGACCGACCTGGCGCAGCTGCTGGAGCGCGGGGGTTTCGACGCGCTGTTCCTGGCCGACGTCCTGGGCGTGTACGACGTGCACGGCGGCTCGCGCGACGCGGCGGTGCGCGCCGCCGCGCAGGTCCCCGTCAACGACCCCCTCATGGCGGTCTCGGCGATGGCGGCGGTCACCGGGCAGCTGGGTTTCGGGCTCACCGTCACCACGACGTACGAGCAGCCCTACGCCCTGGCCCGCCGGCTGACGACCCTTGACCACCTCACGGGTGGCCGGGTCGCGTGGAACGTCGTGACCGGCTACCTGGACTCCGCCGCCCGGAACCTCGGCTTCGACCGGCAGGTCCCGCACGACGAGCGCTACGACGTCGCCGAGGAGTACCTGGAGGTCTGCTACAAGCTCTGGGAGGGCTCCTGGGAGGACGGCGCGGTCGTGCGCGACGCCGAGCGCGGCGTGTACGCCGACCCGGCGAAGGTCCACGACATCGGCCACCACGGCCGCTGGTTCGACGTCCCCGGGGCGTTCCTGTGCGAGCCGTCCCCGCAGCGCACCCCGGTGGTCTTCCAGGCGGGGTCGTCCCCGCGGGGGCAGGAGTTCGCCGCCCGGCACGCCGAGTGCGTGTTCGTCATCGGCCCCACGGCCGCGCACGTTCGCCGCAGCGTGGACTCGCTGCGCGAGCGCATCGAGCGCGCCGGTCGCGACCCGCGCTCGGTGAGCGTGTACGCGGGCCTGACCGCCGTGGTGCGCCCCTCCGACGCGGAGGCCGCAGCGCTGCTGGCCGACTACCGCGAGCACGCCAGCCGTGAGGCGGCGCTGGCGCTGTTCGGCGGCTGGACCGGTGTGGACCTCGCCGGCGCGGCGCCGGGGGAGCCGCTGCAGCACGTCACCACCGACGCGAACCGCTCCGCGCTGTCCGCGTTCACCAGCGACCCCGACCGCACCTGGACGGTGCAGGACCTGGCGGAGTTCGTGGCGGTCGGCGGCCGCGGGCCCGTCCTGGCCGGTTCCCCGGTCACGGTGGCCGATGCCCTGGAGGAGTTCGCCGACGAGTCCGGCGTCGACGGCTTCAACCTCATGTACGCCACGATGCCAGGCACGTTCGCCGACGTCGTGGACCACCTGGTGCCCGAGCTGCGCCGCCGCGGGCGCGCCGCCCCGCCGTCCGCGCCGGGGACCACGCTGCGCGAGCGGCTGGGCTCGGGGGACGGCCCGCGCCTGGCCGCCGCGCACCCCGGCGCCGCGCACCGGCGCTCCGCCTGACCCCTCCCGCACGGCACCCGGACGCAGCAGCGGTGCCGGGCGGGGCGGAACGTCCGCCCCGCCCGGTGCGTTCACCCCCTGCCGGACGTGGACTGGGGAGGACGAGAGCGCCGCATGCACCGTCACTACAACGGCCTGAAGACCGCGGTCCTCTTCGGGGCGATCTGGGCGGTCCTGCTCCTCATCGGGGGGCTGCTGGCGTCCGCGTTCCGCTCACCCGGCCTCGTGCTGGTCTTCGCCCTGGTCGGGGTGGGCACCACCGCCTACGGCTACTGGAACTCCGACCGGATCGCGATCCGCGCGATGCGTGCCCGCCCCGTGTCGGAGGCCGAGCAGCCGGGCATGTACCGGATCGTGCGGGAGCTGTCCACGCGGGCCCACCAGCCGATGCCGCGGTTGTACGTCTCGCCGACGATGGCGCCGAACGCCTTCGCCACCGGCCGGAGCCCCGCGCACGCCGCGGTCTGCTGCACCGAGGGGATCCTGCAGCTGCTGGACGAGCGGGAGCTGCGGGGGGTGCTGGGGCACGAGCTGATGCACGTGCACAACCGGGACATCCTGACCTCCTCGGTCGCCGGCGCGCTGGCCGGCGTCATCACCTCCATTGCCCAGTTCGCCCAGTTCGGTGCCTTCTTCGGTGCCGCGGGCGGGCGCGACGGCGAGGGTCGGGGCAACCCGCTGGCGGTGCTGCTGCTGTCGCTGGTGGCGCCGCTGGCCGCGAGCGTCATCCAGCTGGCCATCTCGCGCACCCGCGAGTACGACGCCGACGAGGACGGCGCCAAGCTCACCGGTGACCCCCTGGCGCTGGCGTCGGCGCTGCGCAAGCTGGAGCTGGGCACGCGGGAGCTGCCGCTGCCGCCCGAGCGTGAACTCGTCAACACCAGCCACATGATGATCGCCAACCCGTTCCGGGGTCAGGGCTTCAGCCGCCTGTTCTCCACCCACCCGCCGATGGCCGAGCGCATCGCGCGCCTGGAGGCGCTGGCCGGCTACCGCCGCTGAACCCGGCGGCCCACCGGGCTCAGCCCAGGACGTCCTCCACCCAGCCGCGCACCAGCTGCCAGGACCCGCCGTCCGGGTCGACGGCGTCCTCGTGCCCCACCCCGTCGAAGAGCTCCAGGCGCACGTCGTCCCCGGCGGCGGCCGCCGCGTCGGCGAAGGCCTGCGCCTGCTGGTGCGGCACCGTCTCGTCCGCCGTGCCGTGCGCGACGAGCAGCGGGACCCCCAGGGGGACCAGGCGCGCGGGGTCGCCCACCGCGTAGTGCTCGTCCACCCGGTCGCGCGAGCCGCCGAAGACGTTGCGGACGTTCGGGTCGCCGTCCTCGCCCCCGAGGGCGGTGGGGTTGAGCACCCCCGACACGGACGCCGCGAACGCGGGGGACAGGAGCGGACCGGCGCCCGGCGCGCCGGCGGGCAGGCGGTGCCGTGCGGCGGCCCACACGGCCAGGTGCCCGCCCGCGGAGTGCCCCAGCACCAGCGCGCGCTGCGCGGGCAGCCGCTGCTCCCGCAGCACGCGCGCACCCTGGTCCACAGCGGTCGCCAGGTCGGTGAAGGTGCTCGTCCAGCCCCCGCCGTCACCCACGCCGCGGTAGTCGGCGTTCAGCACCGGCCAGCCGCGCCGGACCAGGTCCGCCACGAGCGGGTTGACGCCGCGGCGGTCCACCTCCGCGCGCCAGGCGCCGCCGTGGACCAGCACCACGAGCGCGTCGCGCCGCTCACCGCGCGGCAGCCACAGGTCGGCGACCTGGCGGGGGTGGGAGCCGTAGCGCTGCTCGGTGCGCTGGGCCTCCTCCAGCCCCTCGGGGACGGGCGCCCGCGCGTCGTCCGCCGCGGGCGGTGCGGCGCTGCTGCTCGTCGGCGCGGGCGCGGTCCCACCGCCGGAGCAGGCCGTGAGCGTCACGCCCGCGGCGCCGGCCAGCACGGCGCGGCGCGCGGGGCCCCGGCTCACCGGTAGTTGACGAACTGCAGGGCGACGTCGAGGTCGGCGCCCTTGAGCAGCGCGATGACCTCCTGCAGGTCGTCGCGGCTCTTGGAGCTGACGCGCAGCTCGTCGCCGGTGACCTGCGTCTTGACGCCCTTCAGCCCGCTGTCGCGCACGATCTTGCCGATCTTCTTGGCGACGTCCTGCTCGAGGCCCTCCTTGAGGGTGGCGGTGATCCGGTACTCCTTGCCGGAGGCGGCCGGCTCGGAGGTGTCCAGCGCCTTGAGGGAGACGCCCCGCTTGACGAGCTTGGTCTCCAGCACGTCGAGCACGGCCTTCACGCGGTCCTCCGAGTTGGCGACCATGAGGATCGACTCGCCGCTCCAGCGCACCGAGGCGTCGGTGCCCTTGAAGTCGTAGCGCTGGGAGATCTCCTTGGCCGCCTGGTTCAGGGCGTTGTCCACCTCCTGGCGGTCGACCTTGCTGACGACGTCGAACGAGGACTCGCTGGCCACGTGTGCTGTTCCCTCCGGGGTGCGGGTGCGCGCGGCCGGTTCGTCCCGGCCGCCAGACCTTGCTATCCTCTCACTCGCACCTGGTCCTCCAGGCGCACTGGCGGGTTGCCCGAGCGGCCAAAGGGAGCGGATTGTAAATCCGCCGGCATTGCCTTCGTTGGTTCGAATCCATCACCCGCCACGTCGCGAGCGCGACCCGGGCCCGGCAACGGGCTCGGGTCGCGGCGTGTAGGCTCGTCCTCACGTCGTGCGAGCGGCGAGCAGGCCCCGATAGCTCAGTGGTAGAGCACTTCCTTGGTAAGGAAGAGGTCTCGAGTTCAATCCTCGATCGGGGCTCTCAGCACCGCGGGTCGCCCCCGCCGGTGCGCGGCGGAGTAGCTCAGTTGGTAGAGCAAGCGGCTCATAATCGCTGTGTCGTCGGTTCAAGTCCGGCCTCCGCTACGGACACCGCACTCCAGTTCGAGCGGCCGCCCCTGGACGGGGTGGCCGCTCGTGCTGCGTGGTGGCCCGTGCGCTCGGTCACGTACCCTGGGACGCGATCGCGGCGCTCCGTCGCCCGCACGACCCCAGACGCAGGAAGAGGCAATCCGCCGTGGCCAAGACCACCGACGTCCGCCCCAAGATCACCATGGCTTGCACGGAGTGCAAGGAGCGGAACTACATCACCAAGAAGAACCGGCGCAACGACCCCGACCGGCTCGACCTGGCGAAGTTCTGCCCGCGCTGCGGCAAGAAGACCACGCACCGCGAGACCCGCTGATCCGGACCCGATCGCCGAAGTGACGTCCGTCACCGTCGACGAGTCCTTCCAGGGGCGGGTCTACCCCGCCTCCGGGGCCACCGTCGTGACCGCCGACGCGGTCCGGGCCTTCGCCCGGGCCGTGCGGGCGGTCCACCCCGCGCACCACGACGACGCCGCCGCGCGGTCCCTGGGCCACGCCGGCGTCGTGGCGCCGCCCACGTTCGCCGTCACGCTCGCCCAGCGGGCCGACGCCCAGTTCGTGACCGACCCGGCGGCCGGCATCGACTACTCCCGCGTCGTACACGGGGAGCAGTCCTTCACGCACCACCGTCCCGTCGTGGCCGGTGACGAGCTGACCGCCGAGCTGCACGTGGACCGCGTGCGCGTGGTGCGCGGCAACGCCATGGTCACCACCCGCACCGAGCTCCGGCTGACGGACGGCACCCCCGTCTGCACGGCCGTCTCCACCCTCGTCGTGCGCGCCCCGGAGGAGCAGTGAGCACCGTCCGCTTCGAGGACGTCCAGGTCGGTGACGTCCTGCCGGCGGCCCGGCACGAGGTGACCCGCGAGGACCTGCGCGCCTACGCCGAGGCCTCCGGCGACCGCAACGCCATCCACCTCGACGAGGGCGTCGCCCGCTCGGTGGGCCTGCCCGACGTCATCGCCCACGGCATGCTGACGATGGGCCTGGCCGGCCAGACCGCCGCCGACTGGGCCGGCGACCCCACCGCCGTCGTGCAGTACGCCACGAAGTTCACCGCGCCCGTCGTCGTCCCCGCCCGGGGCTGCGCCGTCGTCGAGGTCGCGGGCACCGTCGCCACCCGCGACGAGAGCGCCCGCACCGTCACCGTCGACCTCACCGTCACCAGCGCGGGCACCAAGGTCCTCGGCCGCGCGCGCGCCGTCGTCCGCCTGCCGTGAGCCTCGCCGCCCCGGCGGCTGGCGACCGGGCCGCGCTGCGCGCCCGCACCGCCGTCTACACGGCCTTCATCCTCAACGGCTTCGCCTTCGCCAGCTGGATCGCGCGCATCCCCTCGGTGCGCGAGGACCTGGCGCTGAGCGACCAGCAGCTGGGCTTCCTGCTGCTGGCCCTGTCGATCGGCTCGGTCGGGGCGATGCCGCTGGCCGGGGCGGTCGTCATGCGCATCGGGCGGGTGCGCACCGTGGCCGCCGGAGCGCTGGCCGTCGCGGTGGGCATGGCCACCGTCGCCGTCGGGGTCGACGCCCTCGGCAGCGCCGCGGTCGTCGCGGTGGGCCTGGTCGCCCAGGGGGCCGGCACCGCCGCCTGGGACGTGGCGATGAACGTCGAGGGCGCCGCCGTCGAGCGCCGCCTCGACCGCTCAATCATGTCCCGCTTCCACGCCGGGTACAGCCTGGGCACCGTGCTGGCCGCCGGGCTCGCCGTGCTGCTGCTGTCCGCGGGCGTGCCGACCTGGGCGCACCTGGGCGGCGCGGCGGTGCTGGCGCTGGCCGGGGCCCTGCTGGCCGTGCGGGCCTTCCTCGCGGCCCCCGCCGCCCCCGAGCACGGTGCCCGGGCCCCCCGCGGCCTCGCGCTGCGCGACGCCTGGCGCGAGCCCCGCACCCTCCTGCTGGGCCTGATGGTGCTCTGCATGGCGTTCGTGGAGGGCACCGCCAACGACTGGCTCGCCGTGGGGATGGTCGACGGCCACGGCACCGGCCACGAGGTGGGCGTCACGGGCTTCGCCGCCTTCGTCGCCCTCATGACCCTCGGCCGCCTGCTCGGCCCGGTCGTGCTGGAGCGCACCGGCCGGGTGGCGGCGCTGCGCGGCTGCGCCGCCCTGGCCGTCGCCGGCGTGCTGCTGTTCGCCCTCGCCCCCTCGGTGCCGCTGGCCGTGGCCGGCGCGGCGCTGTGGGGCGTCGGCACCGCCCTCGGCTTCCCGCTGGGCATGAGCGCCGCCGCCGACGACGAGGTCGCCGCCGCCGCCCGCGTGAGCGTGGTGTCCTCCGTCGGGTACGCCGCCTTCCTCGCCGGCCCGCCCCTGCTCGGCCTGCTCTCCGAGCGGATCGGCATCCTGGACGCCCTGCTCGTCGCCGCCGTCGCCTCGGCGATCGCCCTGGTGCTCTCCGGCGTCGCCCGCCCGCCCGCCGTCGTCCGCCCCGGGAGCAGTTCGTGACCACGTCCACCACCACCGGCCCGCTCATCGCCCCCCTGACCTCCCTGCGCGTGGGTGGTCCCGCCCGCCGCGTCGTCGTGGCCCGCACCGAGGGCGAGCTGGTCGAGGCGGTGCGCGATGCCGACGCCGGGGGCCAACCGCTGCTGCTCGTCGGGGGCGGCTCCAACCTGCTGGTCTCCGACGCCGGCTTCGACGGCACCGTCGTGCACGTGGCCACCACCGGTGTGCGGCCGGGCTCCGAGGACGCCTGCGGCGGGGCCGTCGTCACCGCCGCGGCGGGGGAGCGCTGGGACGCGCTGGTGGCCCGCGCGGTCGCGAACGGCTGGTCGGGCGTGGAGGCGCTGTCCGGGATCCCCGGCACGGTGGGCGCCACCCCCGTGCAGAACGTCGGCGCCTACGGGCAGGACGTCTCGCAGACCATCGCCACGGTGCGCACCTGGGACCGCGTGGCGGACCGCCAGCGCACCTTCGCCGGTGCCGACCTGCGCTTCGGGTACCGCACCTCCCGGTTGAAGACCGAGCGCGTGGCGCTGCACGGCGGGCACCCCGAGAGCCGCTACGTCGTGCTGGAGGTCACCTTCCAGCTCCCGCTGGACGACCGCTCGGCGCCCGTCGCCTACGCCGAGCTGGCTCGCCGCCTGGGTGTCGAGGTGGGCGAGCGCGTGCCGATGGCCGACGTGCGCGCCGCCGTCCTGGAGCTGCGGGAGGGCAAGGGCATGGTGTGGGACGAGGCGCACCTGGGCGATCACGACACCTGGAGCGCCGGGTCGTTCTTCACCAACCCGGTGCTGACGACGCAGGAGGCGGCCGCGCTGCCCGAGGACGCCCCCCGCTACCCGGCCGGCACCGGCGCGGACGGTGAGGCGCTGGTGAAGACGAGCGCCGCCTGGCTCATCGAGCGCGCCGGCTTCGGCAAGGGCCACGGGCTGCCCGGCCCCGCGGCGCTGTCCACCAAGCACGCCCTCGCCCTGACCAACCGGGGCTCGGCGTGCGCGGCCGACCTGCTGGCCCTGGCCCGCGAGGTCGCCGCCGGGGTGCAGGACCGCTTCGGGGTGCGGATCGTCAACGAACCGGTGCTCGTCGGCTGCTCGCTCTGAGCAGGGCGTCGCGCACGAGGTCCAGCACCTCCTCGTGGGCCAGGCCCGCCTGCAGCGCCCGCTCCACGTAGCCCTCCGCCGCCCAGCGCACCTCTTCGTCCACGACGACGGGGTTCGCGGTGATGACGGTGCCGGTGCGCCGGCGGGACTCCACCACCCCGGCGGCCTCCAGCTCCCGGTAGGCCCGCTGCACGGTGCCCAGCGCCAGGCCGAGGTCCGCAGCCAGGGCCCGCGCCGCCGGCAGCCGGTCCCCGGCGAGCAGCACCCCCGTGCTGACGAGGGTGGCGACCTGCCGGCGCAGCTGCTCGTAGGCCGGCACGGGGGAGGTGGTGTCGACGACGACGCGCAGCCCGCTCACGGGGTCCCACCCGTCGGGCCCGTCGTCGTGGTGCGGCGCAACCCGGCGGCGGGCCAGAACGGCGCGACCAGCCCGGTCAGAGCGACCGCCGGGGCGCTCCACGGCGACGCACGGGCCAGCGCGTGCCACCCCCACGCCGGGGAGGAGGGGCGCCAGGCGTCCTCCGCGACCCGGTGCGTCCCGCCGAGGCCCCCGCCCGACGATCCGCCCGGCAGCGGGGGAAGCAGGGCGGTGGCTCCTGCGAGCACGAGGACCTCCTTGACCCGTTGACTCCGTTCATTGAGTCAATCACGTCGCAGCGGCTCCCGTCAGCCCTCCCGCCCCGTCCGGCGCGGCCGACAGCCAGTCGTCCACCTCCGCGTGCAGCGCCCGCTTCACCGCCGCGGGCGCCCGTGAAGCGGTGATCGACGCCTTCGCGAGCCCGGCCAGCGCCGCGTCGTCCAGCCCGTGGTCCTCGCGGGCGCTGCGGTACTGCGCCACCAGCCGCGGCCCGAACAGCAGCGGGTCGTCGGCGCCCAGCGCCACGGTCGCCCCCGCCTCCAGCAGCCGCCGCAGCGGCACCGAACCCAGGTCGCCGTACACGCCCAGGGAGACGTTGCTGGCCGGGCACACCTCCAGGGCCACCCCGGAGTCCACGACCCGCCGCAGCAGGTCGGGGTCCTCCGCGCAGCGCACGCCGTGGCCGAGCCGGTCCGGGCGCAGCGTCGACAGCGCCTCGCGCACGTGCGCCGGCCCCAGCAGCTCGCCGGAGTGCGGCACGGAGGCCAGGCCGGCGCGACGGGCGATGTCGAACGCGGCGGCGAAGTCCGCGGTGCTGCCCCGGCGCTCGTCGTTGGACAGGCCGAAGCCGACCACCGCGCCCGGCCCGTCCCCGGCGTGGCGGGCGGCGAGCCGCGCCAGGGTGCGCGCGTCCAGGGGGTGCCTGATCCTGCTGGCGGCCACCACCACCGCCACCGCGGTGCCCGTCAGCGCGGTGGCCTCCCGGGCCGCGTCCAGGACGATCTCCAGCGCCGGGGTGATCCCGCCGACGTGCACGGCGTAGGAGGTCGGGTCCACCTGCAGCTCCAGCCACCGCGAGCCCTCCGCTGCGTCGTCGGCGGCGGCCTCCAGCACGATGCGGCGCATGTCCTCCACCGTGCGGACGCAGGAACGCGCGGCGTCGTACAGGCGCTGGAAGCGGAACCAGCCGCGCGCGTCGGGCGAGAGGTTCAGCATGTGCTGCCCCGACAGCGCCGCAGGCAGCCGGACCCCGTGCGCCTCGGCCAGCTCCAGCAGCGTGGACGTGCGCATCGACCCCGTGAAGTGCAGGTGCAGGTGAGCCTTGGGCAACGTCTCCAGCGCACGCATCACGCTGCGTGAGTCTGCCAGCGGCTCCGGTGGTGCACCGGTCAGCGGGCACCCGGGGGCGGCAGCAGGCCGCGCTGCATGGCCAGGGTCACCGCGTGCGTGCGGTCGTCCACGCCCAGCTTCGCGAACACCCGCAGCAGGTGCGTCTTCACCGTCGCCTCACCGATGTGCAGCCGCCGGCCCACCTCGGCGTTCGTCGCGCCCTGCGCCACCGCAGCCAGGACCTGCAGCTCCCGCGGCGTCAGCGACTCCTGCACCGGAGCGCGCACCCGCGCCACCAGCCGGGCCGCCACCGGCGGTGCCAGCACCGTCTCCCCGCGCGCCGCCGCGCGCACCGCCTCTAGCAGCTGCGGCAGCGGGGTGTCCTTGAGCAGGTAGCCCGTCGCGCCCGCCTCCACCGCCCGCACGATGTCGGCGTCGGTCTCGTAGGTGGTCAGCACCAGCACGTGGACCCCCGGGTGCTCGCGCCGCAGCCGCTCGGTGGCGCCGGCACCGTCCAGCCGCGGCATCCGCAGGTCCATGAGCACCACGTCGGGCGCCAGCTCGGCCACCCGCTCCAGCGCCTCCAGGCCGTCGGCGGCCGTGCCCACGACCAGCAGGCCCTGCGCGGTGGACAGCAGGGCTTCCAGGCCGCCGCGCACGACCGGGTGGTCGTCGACGACGAGCACCCGCACCGGTGCCGTCACGACGCCCCCTCCGGGGGCACCTGAGCGCCGGGCGCGTGCGGGCCGGGGACCGCCACCCGCAGCAGCGTGCCGCCCCCCGGTGGCGCGCTCAGCTGCAGCCGGCCGCCCGCCTCCTCCACCCGCCGCCGCATCCCGGCGAGCCCGAAGCCCCGCCCGGACCCCTCCGCGTCCGCCGCCACGCCCACGCCGTCGTCGGCGACCTCCAGCGCCACCCCGCCGGCGGCCGCGCTCAACCGCACCCGTGCCGTGCGGGCCGCCGCGTGCCGGCGGACGTTGCTCAGCGCCTCCTGCGCCGCGCGCAGCAGCACCACCTCCTGCGTCCGCGGCAGGCCCGTCGGCACCTCCGCGGACTCCACCACCACCTGCACGCCGCTCTCGCGCGAGACCCGCTCCGCCAGCCGGTGCAGGGCCGCCTCCAGGCCTCCGCCGGACAGCTCCACCGGCGTCATCGCCGCCACGAGCGTGCGCGATTGGGCCAGCCCTTCGCGGGCGGCCTCCTCGATGCACCGCAGGCGGTCGCGGGTGACGTCCTCACCCGTGCCCGCCGCCGCGCCCTGCGCCAGCAGGACCACGCTCGTGAAGCCCTGCGCGAGGGTGTCGTGGATGTCGCGGGCCAGCCGCTCGCGCTCCTGCGCCACCCCCGCGGCGTGGTGGGCGGCGGCCAGCTGCGCGCGCGCCGACTCCAGCTGCGCGATGAGCTCGGCGCGCTCACGGCTCTGCTCGATCACCGCGGAGATCCACAGGCCCATCGCGCAGCTGAACGCCACGCTCACCGCCAGCGAGGCGGCGATCTGCGGCGCCGCACCCGCGCCGCTGCCGACGACCAACCCGACCGTGGCCGAGCCTCCCAGCGCCAGCGTCCACGCCACGGCCTCCCGCCGGCCGTCCGTGAGCAGCCACACCTGCGGGAAGGCCACGAACAGCAGGAAGCTCAGCCGCGGGTCGGCGGCCAGGCACGTCCCCAGCCCGAGGACCAGCACCAGCAGGTAGGGGCGGGCGTGCCCGTCGCGCCGGTGCGCGCCCGGCGCCCCGCTGAGGGCGTACGCCCCACCCAGCACCACGAGCGCGGCCGCCGCCGGCGGCCACCGCGGCCCGGGCGCCACCACCAGCAGGAGCGCCGCCGGGACCAGCACGACCGCGAAGGCCACGTGCCAGCCCGCGATCGCGCGCACCCACCAGGAGCCGGCGTCGGCCGGTGCGCTCACGCCTCGCGCCGCGACCAGCGGAAGGTGCGCAGGCACAGCAGCGTGCCGGCGAGCGCCCACGCCAGCAGCACGAGCGCCCCCGTGCCCAGCTGCCAGGAGCCGCTCGGCTCGGCGGCCGCCGCCGACTCCGGCAGGAACGCCGCACGCATGCCCTGCGCCATCCACTTCAAGGGGAACACCTCCGCCACGGCCCGCATCCACCCCGGCAGCTCCGAGTACACGAAGAACACCCCGGAGACGAACTGCAGCACCAGCACCAGCGGGGCGACCACCGCGGTCGCCGACCGGCCGCTGCGCGGCACGGCCGACGCGGCGACGCCCAGGACCGTACCGGCGAGCGTGCCCAGGACGAAGACCCCCGTGAAGCGCAGCCAGTGCTCGGCGTCCGCCGGCAGCGGCACGCCGTGGGCCAGGCGGGCCACGGCCAGCAGCAGCACCACCTGGGCCGCCGCGACCACCAGGACGCTGCCGACCTTGCCCAGCACGTACGCCGCCGCGGGCACCGGCATGCCCCGCAACCGCTTGAGGGTGCCGTCCTCGCGCTCGCCGGCGATGGCCACGGCGAGGTTCTGGAAGCTCGTCAGCACCACCCCGGTGGCCACGATCCCGGCCAGGAAGTAGCGGGCGAAGGGGGTGCCGTCGGGCAGCCGCTGCCCGTCGAAGACCGCGCCGAAGATCACCATCATGACCACGGGGTAGGCGAAGACGAACACGACGGCGTCGCGCTGGCGGCAGAACTGCAGCAGCTCCAGGTGCGTGCGCGCCCGCGCCAGCCGCGCGGTGGAGGGGCGCCGGCGCGCGCTGCCGGCGGTGCGCGCCGCGGCGGGCGCGGGGGTCGTGGCGCTCACCGGGGGCCTCCGGCGGCTGCGGGGGTCGCGGTGCGGGTGGTCGTGGAGCCGGTGGCGGCGTCCAGCAGCGCCAGGTAGGCGTCCTCCAGGGTGGGCCTGCGCACCTGCAGGCCCGGCACCTCCCCGCTCGTGGCCAGGCCGGGGCGGGCCAGCAGCCGCTGCACGAGCGCGGTGGGGTGGGCGGTGACCTCCTCGCGCGGGCTGCCGCCCTCGCTCCAGCTGACGACGGCGCCCATCGACTGGCGCCCGCCCAGCCGTTCGGGGGTGGACACCTCCAGCAGGCGGCCGCCGGCGACGACGGCGACGCGGTCGGCCAGCCGCGCCGCCTCGTCCAGGTAGTGCGTGGTCAGCAGCACGGTGGTGCCGTCCGCGCGCACCGCGCGCACCAGGTCCCAGAAGCGCCGGCGCGCCTCGGGGTCGAAGCCGGTGGTGGGCTCGTCGAGGAACAGCAGTTCGGGGCGGCCCAGGATCCCCAGCGCCACGTCGAGGCGCCGGCGCTGCCCGCCGGACAGGGCACGCACGCGGGTGCCGGCGCGCGCGGTCAGCCCCACCGCCGCGACCACCTCGTCGGGGTCCCGCGGGTCCGCGTGGTACACGGCGAAGTGGCGCACGACCTCGTGGACGGTGAGGTCCGCGGCGTCGGTGGCCTCCTGCAGGACCACGCCGATGCGTGCGCGCCAGTCCAGGCCGGCGGTGGCCGGGTCCTCGCCCAGGACCCGCACGTGCCCGGCGGTGCGGGTGCGGTGCCCCTCCAGGACCTCCACGGTGGTCGTCTTGCCGGCCCCGTTGGGTCCCAGCAGGGCGAAGCACTCCCCGCGCTCGACGTCCAGGTCGAGGCCGTCGACGGCGAGGTGCCCGGTGGTCTCGTCGCCGTAGCGCTTGCGCAGGCCCCGCACGGTGATGGCCGTTGTGCTCGTCATGCCCGCCAGCGTGTCCGGCCGGGCGCCCGCCCCGGCACCACCGCGCGTCCGGTCCGCTCGTCCACCGGTCGGTGGACGCGCCGGGCGAGCACGTCGGCCGGGGGTGCCGGCGGCGGTGGGACCCCGCTCGCCACCCCCCGGCCGCGGCCTTCACCCGACCTCGGCCAGCAGGCGCTGGATGCGCCCGACCCCCTCCTCCAGGTCCGCGTCGGCGAGCGCGTAGGACAGGCGCAGGTAGCCGCTGGGGCCGAAGGCCTCGCCCGGCACGACGGCCACCTCGGCCTCGGTGAGGATGAGCTCCGCGAGCCGCGCCGACGACGTGATCTCGTTGCCGCGCAGCGACTTGCCGATGAGCCCTTCGACGGAGGGGTACGCGTAGAAGGCGCCCTCCGGCAGCGGGCACTCCACGCCCTCGATCGCCGAGAGCATCTCGGTGATGCGCCGGCGCCGGCGGTCGAAGGCCTCCCGCATGGCGGCCACGGCCCCCAGGTCCCCGGTCAGGGCCGCGACGGCCGCCCGCTGCGAGACGTTGGCGACGTTGGACGTCAGGTGCGACTGCAGGTTCGCCACCGCCTTGACGACGTCGGCCGGCCCGGCGAGCCACCCCACCCGCCAGCCGGTCATGGCGTACGTCTTGGCCACGCCGTTCAGCACGACGCAGGTGTCGGCGAGCTCGGGGACCTCCACGGGCATCGAGGCCGCGCGCCGGCCGTCGTAGACGAGGTGCTCGTAGATCTCGTCGGTGACGACCCACACGCCGTGCTCCAGCGCCCAGCGCCCGACGGCGCGGACCTCCTCGGGGGAGTACACGGCACCGGTGGGGTTGGAGGGGGAGTTGAACAGCAGGACCTTGGTGCGCGGGGTGCGCGCCGCCTCCAGCTGCTCGACGGTGACCTTGTAGCCCTGCTCGATGCCGGCGAAGACCTCCACCGGCACGCCGCCGGCCAGGCGGGCGGCCTCGGGGTAGGTCGTCCAGTAGGGGGCGGGCAGCAGCAGCTCGTCGCCCGGGTCCAGCAGCGCGGCGAAGGTCTCGTACACGGCCTGCTTGCCGCCGTTGGTGACCAGCACCCGGGCGGGGGAGACCTCGTACCCGGAGTCCCGCAGCGTCTTGGCCGCGATGGCCTCGCGCAGGGCGGGCAGCCCGCCCGCGGGGGTGTAGCGGTGGTTGGCCGGGTCCGTGCAGGCCGCGACGGCGGCCTCGACGACCGACGGCGGGGTGGGGAAGTCCGGCTCCCCGGCGCCGAAGCCGATGACGGGGCGGCCGGCGGCCTTCAGCGCCTTGGCCTTCGCGTCCACGGCGAGGGTCGCGGACTCGGCGATGCCGGAGACGCGGGCGGACACGCGGGCGGGGGCGCTCGGAGCGGACACGGGACCATCCTGGCACCCCGCCCCGGCGCCCGTCCGGGCCCCGCGCCGGGCCCGTCCCGGGGGAGCGGGTTCGACTCCGCGCCGTGTTCTCGCCTAGAGTGCTGATCGGCGGGCCCGTCCCGCCGTGGTGGAGCGTGCCCCTCGGGGTGCGTCGAACCGCTCAGGGCAGTGGCGCAATTGGTAGCGCACCGGTCTCCAAAACCGGCGGTTGTGGGTTCGAGTCCCTCCTGCCCTGCGAGCACCACCCGCGTTCCCCCGGGGACGCGCCCGCCGCATCAGCGCGCAGCGGGTCAGCACCAGGCGAGTCAGCACCGGAGCACCGGAGACGGTGGGGAGCAGGTCGACGTGAGCGAGACGAAGGCCGCGGACCGGCCGGCGGCCAAGCGCCGCGGCGGCGTCCTGCTCTTCCTGCGCCAGGTCGTCGAGGAGCTGCGCAAGGTCGTCTGGCCTACCCGCCACGACCTGCTGAGCTACACGGGTGTCGTCCTGGTGTTCGTCGCGGTGATGATGCTCTTGGTGTCCGTCCTGGACTACGGCATCGGCAAGCTCGTCCTGCTGGTGTTCGGGTCCTGACGGGCGGCGGCGCACCGCTGCGGTGCGCGGAGTCCCTACCCCGAAGGAAGCAGGTCAGCACCGTGTCGGAGCAGTGGGGTGCCTCGCTCGGCGAGCGGCGCACCGGCGACAGCCCGGAGGGCGTCGAGCCGTTCGGCTCGGAGAGCGACGAGGTCTTCAGCTCCGCGGCCGAGCCGTCGCCCGTTCCGCCGGCGGAGTACGAGGCCGAGCAGGCGGAGGCCGACGCCTCGCTGACGGGCTACGACGCCGAGGACGTGGAGTCGTCCGCCGAGGCGGACCGGGAGGCCGAGGCCGAGCAGGCCGCGGACACCCCGGACCTCTCGCTGCCCGAGGCCGTGGGCGCCCCCGAGGGCGAGGAGGCGAACGACCTCGGCACCGCCGGCCCGATCGACGGTGACCCGGTCGGTGCGTCGGACGACGTCGACGCCGACGTCGACGAGGCCCAGGAGTTCCGCAAGAAGCTGCGGCGCATGCCCGGTGAGTGGTTCGTCATCCACAGCTACGCCGGCTACGAGAACCGGGTGAAGACCAACCTCGAGACCCGCATGACCAGCCTCAACATGGAGGACTACATCTTCCAGGTGGAGGTTCCCATGGAGGAGGTCGTCGAGGTCAAGAACGGCCAGCGCAAGAACGTGCGCCGCGTGCGCATCCCCGGCTACGTGCTGGTGCGCATGGAGCTGACCGACGAGTCGTGGGGCGCCGTGCGGCACACCCCCGGCGTGACGGGCTTCGTGGGCAACACCCACCAGCCGGTCCCCCTGTCCACCGACGAGGTCTTCTCGATGCTCGCCCCCGCGCTGCAGCAGAAGCCCAAGGCGGGTGCCGCGGGCGGCTCCGCCGACGCCGCCGGTGGTGCTCCCGCCGCCGCGCCGCGGGTCGTGGACTTCGAGGTCGGCGAGTCCGTCACCGTCATGGAGGGTCCCTTCGAGACCCTGCCGGCGACCATCTCGGAGATCTCCGCGGACCGCCAGAAGCTCACGGTGCTCGTCTCGATCTTCGGGCGCGAGACGCCCGTGGAGCTGAACTTCAACCAGGTCGCCAAGATCTGACGGCGCGCCGCCACGCAGCGAGCCCCCGGCCCCTCCCGGCCGGGGGCTCGCTGCGTGCACGCCCCGCTCGCCGCGCCGCGTAGACTGGACGGCGGCCTCAACCCGTCGTCGCCCGATCCGCGGGCACCGATACGGCCACCCCAGGTTCGAGAAGGGATCGCGCATGCCCCCCAAGAAGAAGGTCGCCGGCCTCATCAAGCTCCAGATCAAGGCCGGTCAGGCCACGCCGGCCCCGCCGATCGGCCCCGCGCTCGGTCAGCACGGCGTGAACATCATGGAGTTCTGCAAGGCCTACAACGCGCAGACCGAGGCCCAGCGCGGCAACGTGATCCCGGTGGAGATCACGGTCTACGAGGACCGCTCCTTCACCTTCATCACCAAGACCCCGCCGGCCGCGGAGCTCATCAAGAAGGCCGCGGGCGTCGACAAGGGCTCGGGCGAGCCGCACGTCAAGAAGGTCGCGAACCTCACGCAGGCCCAGGTGCGCGAGATCGCCGAGCAGAAGCTCCAGGACCTCAACGCCAAGGACGTCGACATGGCGGCCCGCATCATCGCCGGCACCGCCCGGTCGATGGGCATCACCGTCTCGGACTGACGTCCCCCGTCGCGGCCGGCCCGACCGGGCCGGCC